>NZ_JBFAOF010000666.1:0-4130 GCF_040675125.1 Spirillospora sp. NPDC049652
CCATCGGGGCGCCGGGCGGACCGGGCGGGCCCATCGGACCGCCGGGCGGACCCGGCGGGAAGGGCTGCTGCGGCCCGCCCAAGGCCGGGTTCGGCGGGAATCCCGGCTGGCCGGCGGACGGCTGGCCGGGCCACTGAGCGTTCAATGCGCACTCCGGACAAGGTTCGGGGATCACCGGGGCCTGGCGGGGTCCGGCAAGGGTAGCGGCGGCCTCGCGGCGACTTCGTCCTGTTTTCGACGGACGGGAGGTGAAATCGGTGCCGTCCGAATTCCGATGTTTCCGGATGAGGAGCGACCGGTCCAGGCTCGACCGCCATGCCCGGCCCGCGTCCGGCTCCCGCCGGACTCCCGTCCGACCTCCCCAGGGAGGGGAGCACGTGTCCTGGCGGGGCTCCGGAGGGACGCGGGACGGCGCGATCTCCGTGCCCACGTGCGGTGCGTTGCGCGACAGGAGTCTCGTAGGCTTGCCGATCGAGGGAAGGGAGGCAGGTGACCGACTCCAACTGGCAGCTGGCCGTACTGCGCGACCTCGGCGCGACCCAGCGGGGCTTCGCCGACACCGCACCTGCCGAACCCCGTCCCGTCCCAGTTCAGAGCTACGATCCGGCCGAGATCGCCGGCACCGCGCAGGTGCCCGCGCAGGTCCCGGACGCGGTGACCGGCGGCACGGGCGGCTTCCCCGGCCTGCCCGCGTCCGGAGAGCCCGCCGCCTCACCGTCCAGCACGGCGGCCGGGCTGACCGGAATGACCGGGCCGACGGGAACGGGATCCGTCCCGGCCGGCGCGTCCGGCCCGTCCGTACCGGTCGGCGCGACCGGGCCGTCGGGGACGTTCGGGAGCGGCGAGCACCCGACGGAGAACCGGCAGATGCCCGCCCCGCACGCCGACGCTCCCGTCGCCGGCCCCGCGGCCTCGCCCGCCGCCGGCTCGTTCGGCGCTTCGCCGGCCGCCGACGCCGGCGCCTCCACCGGTCCCGCGCCCACCCCGCATACCGACGCTCCCGTGGCCGGCGCCGCCGCCGACCACGGCACGTCTCCGGGCGTCCCGTCCGGTTTCGAGACCGGGCCCTCGTCCACGTCGGGTGCTGATACGTCGTGGGGCGCTTCGTCCGGCGGCGACCAGCCGTCCGCGGGTGGTGCGGGCTTTCCCGGAATCCAGGACGACCGAGCCGCGGCGACCGGGCCACCGGGCGGCGACGGCCAGTGGGGCGCTCCTCCGGTGTCCGGAGGGCCCGGCGGCGACCACACCGACAGCACCTGGAGCTCGTCCGCCGGAGGAGCCAAGCCGGACGGCGCGACAGGCGCAACCGACGGCGGATGGGGCGCGCCCGCAGACGGCGGAGCGAAGCCCGACAACGCCTGGGGCGTGCCCGACGCCGGTCAGCCCGAGAACGCATGGGGCGTCCCCGCGGCGGCTTCGGGCGGCGTCGGCCAGACCGGAACCCCCGCGCCTTCCTCGGGCGGCGCGGACCAGAACATGCAGGGCGACGCGTCGTGGGGCGTGCCGGCCGCGAACACGGGCGGCGCGGACCCGTCCGCGCAGGGCGGCTTCCCCGGCGTCGCGGACCAGCAGAACGCCGAGCCCGCTCAGCCGCTCGGCGCTCCGACCGCAGCGGACGCGTCGTGGGGCGCGTCCGCGGGGGACGGCGCGTCCAGCTTCCCCGGAATGCAGGGCCCGGGCCCCGCTCCCGGCCCCGCTCCCGCTCCCGGTTTCGGCCAGGAGGGCGTGCCCGGCCCGGCACTCGATCCGACGATGGGCGGCCGGCAGGGCGGAGCCGACGGCGCGTCCGGCCAGCCGGGCGCGGGTGCGGGTGCGGGCGCGGGACAGGGCGAGCCGCTGCTGCACGCGGACTTCGCCTGGGAGGCGGCCATCAACCCCGTCCTCGGCGGGGGAGAGCAGCAGCAGGACGAGGCGCACGAGCAGGACCAGCAGGCCGCGCCGTCGCAGCAGTCCGCGACCCCCGCGCCGGACCCGCGCCAGCAGGCCCAGCAGGCGGCCGCGTCCGGCGCGCATCCGGCGAACGAGCTGGTCCGCAAGAACGTGCACGGCGACCGGCTCGGCAAGCGGATCGGACGCGGCGTGCGCAAGGCGGTCGGCGGCGGGTCCGCGATGACCGCGCAGCAGCAGGCCGCGTTCGCCGACCTGATGGCGCGTCCGGTGCCGAGCTTCCGGCAGATCGCGATCGCGAGCGTGCGCGGCGGCGCGGGCAAGACCACGATGGCCGCGCTGCTCGCCAGCGAACTGGCCCGGCACCGCCAGGACCGCGTCGTCGCGATCGACGCCGACGCCGAGCTCGGCTCGCTGCCGCTGCGGCTCGGCATCGTCCCGCAGCTGTCGCTGTTCGAGCTGGCGCAGGCGGCCCCGAGCACGTTCGACGAGGTGGCGCGGTTCCTGTCCCGCACGTCCGAGGGCCTGTGGGTGCTGTCGTCCACGCGCGGCGGCCGGATGTCGCGGGAGTTCGACATCCAGACGTTCCAGCGTGCGCTGAGCTCGGTGAGCCGGTTCGTCAGCGCGGCCGTGGTGGACTGCGGCGCGGGCATCCTGACCGGGGTCAACCAGGAGATCATCGCGCAGACGCACGCGCTGGTGCTGGTCACGCCGGGCACGGTGGACGGGGCGCTGAGCGCGCGCGGGGCCCTGGAGTGGTTCGCCAACAACGGAAGGCAGCACGTGTTCCAGCGCGCCGTGGTGGCCATGGTGTCGCACGCTCCGCAGATCAACGCCGACCTCGGCCGGGCCGAGGAGATGCTCACCGCCTGGGGGCTGCCGGTCGTGCACGTCCCCTACGACCGGCAGGTCGCGACCGGCGCGGCGCTCGACCTGGATAAGGTCGGCGGCGCCACCCGGCAGGCCGCCACCAAGGTCGTCTACCAGGCGTTCGCCCGCTCGCTCGGCCTGCCGGGGGTGCAGGGATGAGCGTGGACTTCGTGGCCCTCGCGCGCCGCCGCCCGGACGTGTTCGCCATCGCCGACGGCCTGGCCGCGATGGGCGAGCCGATCCACATCCGGGGCGGCGAGAACGAGCCGCCGACCCGGCTGTTCGACGCCGCCGGACGGCTGCTGGTGTCGATCGAGGAGCCCGTCGAGGTGACCGTCGCCAGCGAGATCGCGCGGCTGCTCGGCGACGCGTTCGCCGCCCGCGTCGGCGCGCCGGTGTGGTGGGTGGACGTGCGCGCCGTCGCCGACGTCCCCGAGGCCGCGAGGGTCGCGCGCCGCTTCTCCGACGCGCTCGTCCACTGGGTCGGCGGGACGGTCTACCCGGAGGGCGAGTCCGACGCGCCCGCCCAGAGCTGGCGCGCCGAGAACGCCTCCCCGGACGGCACCCCCGCCCCCGGCGTCATCGGCGGCTACTGACCGCCTTCCGCCACGCGCAGCCCACCCCCGGGAACGCGCAGCCTGCCTCCGGGAACGTGCGGCCAGCCTCCCGGACGCGTCGGCGACGAGTCGTCTCCCGCACGGTGCCCAGGTTCTCGGCTCGGCAGCGCGCAGCCGCCTTGCGGACGACGCCCCACGTCCTCGGTGCTTCGGAGCAGGGCCGACTGCCGGACGCCACGCACTTCTCGCGTGCGGGCAAGTGTGGCCGTTCGGTGTGATCTGTGTCGCGTTCCGCATGTAGCCGTAAGAGGCGGGTAATTGCGGCGCGGGGTCGGATGTGGAACGAGGGCCGTCACGTGTTCGTGACGGCCCTCGGTATGCCCGGCTCCCGCCCCTCCGGATGCCCGCCCCTTCGTACGGCGTGCGTTGCACGTCCGCGGCTTCGTGCGCGAGTTCCTTCGTGCGTCCGCACCTCGGTCGTTCCGCGCCTGGGTCCGTCCGCATCTTGGTCCGTCCGCACCTTGTTCCGCCCGCGCCTTCGTGCGCCCGGGCCGTCGCGTGTCCGTGCGAGTGGACGCGCGGTACTTCGGGTGCGCGCTCGCGGCTCGCTTCAGGCCGGGGACCGCGGGGGTGTGGCTCTATGCGTGGGGGTTCTGAAGGTGCTGGAGGAGGCGGCGGTGGCGCTGCCAGCCGTCCGGGGAGCGTCCGTCGCCCAGCGGGAAGAGCGTCATCGGGGCGCGCGGCGGGCCGACCTGCTGGCCCGGGATGCCCTGCGGCGAGGGCACGGCCCCGGCGACGGCGAGCGCGACGGGCGCG
>NZ_JBFAOF010000667.1:0-4127 GCF_040675125.1 Spirillospora sp. NPDC049652
GGGCGGGCGCGGATCGGGCGGGCGCGGATCAGGCGGGCATGGAGAAGTCGACCGTGGAGACGCTCTCGCGCCTGCCCGCCACCTGCTGGAACTGCTGGAGGCCGACCAGCAGCGCCGCGCGCGCCGAGGGGTCCATCGCGGCCAGCACCTCCTTCAGGTCACGCCGCCGGGCCTCCCGAAGGCCCTCCAGCAGGCGGGCCCCTTCCGGGGTCAGCCGCAGCGTGATGGCTCGGCGGTCGGGGCCGGGTGTCCGCTCCAGCAGGCCGGTGGACTCCAGCCGGGCGCACAGCCTGCTGGCCGACGACAACAGCGCGCCGATCTCCTCGGCGACGCCGGTAACGTTGACGGTGCCGTGCCGCTCTACCACGAAGAGAACGCGTAGCTGCGTCGCCGGTATCGGCGCGTCGAGATGACGCGCCGCCCATACCGATGCCAAGGCACCGGCCGGACCGTCCAGCATCGCGACGAACTGCTCCAGATCGTCCAGGAGCAGGGGAACGCGATCCGGTGTGGCCATGGCTCAACTGTTACACATCCTCGCGGGCCGCAAGGCCCCCTGACGACGCATGTCTTGGCCGGGCCGAGCGGCGCCAACGAAGGCGGCACCATGATCGACGAACGTCTCGCCGCCCTGGAGCGCGCGCTGTGGCAGGCGCCCCCGCACGCCGTCGCGGACGCGGCCATGGCCGCCGTCACGGCTGCCTTCGAGGCCCAGGCCACCGAGCTCTGGCTGGTCGACTACCAGGTCGCCTACCTTGTCCCGGCCGGGACCGGCGGTGAACCGCTGCGCATCGAGCAGACCCTGCCCGGCCGCGCCTTCGCCTCCCAGCAGACGGTCCGGGAACCGCTCACCGCGGTGCCCGGCCAGGCTCCCGACGCCGCCACTCCCGTCCGCCTGCACCTGCCCCTGACCGTCTACGGCGACCGGCTGGGCGTGCTGTCGGTCGAGTTCGGCCAGGCTCCCACCCCCGAGCAGAGCGAGGGACTGGCGGGCGCGGCGATCGTGCTGGCCCGGGCCCTGGCGGTCGCCGACAGCCGCACCGACACCTACCGGCGCATCCGCCGCCGCGCGCGGCTGACGCTGGCCGCTGAGATCCAGTGGGACCTGCTGCCGGGCCGGGCCTGCGTCGCCGACGAGTACAGCATGGCCGGCCAGCTCGAACCGGCCTACGCGGTCTGGGGCGACAACTTCGACTGGTCGGCGGCCCCCGACCACCTGACCGTGACCGTCACCAACGGCATGGGCCAGGGCATCGAGGCGGCCCTGCTCACCCAGCTCACCATCAGCGCACTGCGCAACGCCCGCCGGGCCGGGGCCGACCTGATCGAACAGGCCATGCTCGCCAACGAGGCGATCTACGCCCAGCACCGCGGCGACCGGCACGTCGGCACCCTGCTGCTGCGCTTCGACCTGGAGACCGGCCGCGTCCGCGCGATCGACGCCGGATCGCCCAAGGTCTACCGGCTGCGCCGCGGCGCGGTCACCCCCATCGAGCTGGAGCCGCAGCTGCCGCTCGGGATGTTCAACGACTCCGACTACCTCGAGCAGGACTTCGAGCTCGCGCCCGGCGACCGGATGATCATCGTCAGCGACGGCGTGCACAACTTCATGACGCCGACCGGGGAGATCTACGGCACCTTCATCCTGCCGCACGCCTTCGGCCAGACCCGGCTGCAGAACCCGCCGGAGGTCGTGCGGACGCTGATGCGCGAGGTGCTCAACTACAACACCGACACCGGGCTCGCCGACGACGCCGTCATCGTGTGCCTGGACTGGACCGGCCGCCCCCTGAGCCCGCAGACCGTCCAACCCCGGCTCCCCGGCGGCGACAACCCGGAGTCCCACCCGTGAACGGCCGCCCGGTCCAGCGTCCGTCCCGCCCACGATCCGGTGCCGTCCACCCTTGCCCCGTTTCGCGTGCCGCCCCGTGTCGCCCGCCATCACGCCCTACCGAAACCACCGAGCAACCATGGCGCACCATGTTCCGCTACCCGTCGATGGACGGTTTTGCTCCAGGAGTTGAGGCTCATAAAGCTCAGCGTGCGCGGGATGCTGGCGAGCTGCTCTGAATTCTTGGCTCAGCTCGACTTCAGCCGGGCCAAGCGCGAGACCTCCAACCACCTGGTCGAACTCCTGCGGGCAATGAGCGCCGCTACCTTGACGTGACGGTTGCGTTGATGGCCCGACATCTCGTCCATGCGACCGCGGTCAGGCTGGGAGGGAGCTTAGCCAGATGGTCAGGAGGTGGTTGACCTCCTCGGGGCGCTCCTGCTGGATCCAGTGGCCGCAGCCGTCCAGGAGATGCGAGGACACCAGGCCGGGAAGCGTGGTCGGGTAGGCGTCGATCGCGTCCGCCAGCCAGGTCGTGGACGCGTCCAGGCTCCCGCCGATGAACAGGGACGGTTGCTGGAGAGCGGCGCCGCTGAAAGGGGCGAGGTCCTCCCAGTCACGGTCCATGTTGCGGTAGCGGTTGAGTGCCCCGGTCATGCCGGTGCGTTCGAATTCTCCGGCGTACACGTCGAGGTCGCTCTCGGTCAGCCAGGCGGGCGGTCGACCACCGGGGAAGCGGTCGCGCAGCCGTCCGCCGTCGCGGTTCACGAAGTGCGGGTCGGGTCCGTCCTGCGACGGCATGGTGTCGGCCGACAGGGCGGCGAAGAAGCCGGCGAGCCAGCCTCGCACGTCGGGTTCCACCTCGGTCTCTGCGCGGCCGGGCTCCTGGAAGTAGGAGACATAGAACTCCTCCGCGCCCGTCATCTGAGCGAAGACCTCGGTGGGACAGGGGCCGCCCGGCGGGACGTAGGGGACGCTCAGCAGCCCGACCGCGCGAAAGACCTCAGGATGCAGCAGCGCCGAGGCCGCCGCGATGTTGGCTCCCCAGTCGTGTCCGACGATCACCGCCGTCTCCTCACCCAGGGCGCCCACCAGGGCGACGTTGTCCTCCACCAGGGCGAACATCCGGTAGTCCTCCGTCGCGGACGGCTTGGACGAGCGGCCGTAGCCGCGAACGTCGAGTGCGACCGCCCGGTATCCCGCCGCCGCGAGGGCCGGCAGTTGGTGGCGCCAGGAGTACCAGGATTCGGGGAAGCCGTGGACGAGCAGGACCAGCGGCCCGGTGCCCTGCTCGACCAGGTGCAGCCGCCCCGCGGGCCCCTCGACAGTGCGATGGCGCAGGTCGGCAGATGGCATGGGTGCGTGCATGGCCTCTCCTCAGTCTCCCGGTGGTGACGGCTACGCCCCGATCATGCGGCACGGCGGCCGACCAGCGCGAAATTCCTTGCCAATCAGGCAAACTTGCAGGACAGGGCGACGAAATGCGGCACGACCGGAGAGGGGCGAGGCGACGATGGCGGATGATGACGTGGCCGCCCTGCTGGCGTCCGTGGGCCCTCGTTTGAGGGCCGTACGTGAGCGGAACGGCGCCACGCTCAGCGCCGTGAGTCGCGCGACCGGCATCTCCCTCAGCACGCTGTCGAGGATCGAGAACGGCCTGCGCAAGCCGACTCTTGAGGTGCTGCTGCACCTGGCGGATGCATATGACGCCTCACTGGACGAGCTGGTCGGCACCGCGTCTGCCGCGCGGACGAGACCGCGAAGCGCTCCGCCGCATCCTGGGGACGGCAAGACGGTGCTGCCGCTGACCAGGTATGTCGGGGGACTGCACGTCCACAAGCACGTCCTCCCAGCCGTCGAGGAGACGCCGCTGCGGCCACGGCTGGCCTCTCACGACGGGTACGAATGGCTGTGCGTGCTGTACGGACGACTGTGGCTGGCGCTCGGCGAACACGACCTGCTGCTCACCGCGGGCGAGGTCACCGAGTTCGACACCCACATCCCTCACGGAGTCGCGAACGCCGGGCCTCACGGACCGGTCGAATACCTGATCATGTTCGGCCCGCAGGGGGAACGACCGCGCCCCCACCCGGTCACCGGTCGCGACTAGCTAGTCCTCCTCAACCCCACCGCGACCGCCGTGGCCGACCCGGCCCCCGGCCCGGACGGCGCCGCCGCGCAGGAGGCGGGCCGCGCGGAAATGGTGCCGTCGGGCGGGACGCGCGTCCCGGTCGAGGTCGTCGACGCTGAGATCGTCCAGGAACCGCGGATGCGGCGGGTGCTGGCGGCCACCGCC
>NZ_JBFAOF010000668.1:0-4127 GCF_040675125.1 Spirillospora sp. NPDC049652
ACTTTATCAGTTCCGCCCGGTCTGTCAATTCCCGGCCGATTCCGATTCCGCAGTTCCCGCCCGCTTTCGCGGCCGTTCCCTGCGGCACTTCTATTCCACCAGATCCGGACCGATTCGCAAAATCGAGCCTTTCTGGCATGCCACAGCACGCAGGGCACGACGGAATGTCGTGTCCTGTGGTTCGTGAAGGGGCTCCCCCGGTCGGCCGCCGCGTGTCCGCGCGTCCTGCATCCCGTGGGGACAAGGAGCAAACATACGTGCCCCGCGGAGCGGATGTCAAACCAGACCGCCCCGGAGTATCTTCCGGCACCCACGCGTTGCCATGATCATGGCTTCGAACGATCTCCAGGAGGACGGCTTGAGCGGACGAACGGCACTGGTGCTGGGTGGAGGCGGCGTCGCGGGAATCGCCTGGGAGGTCGGCGTCCTCGTGGGGCTGGCCGAGGCCGGGGCGAACGTGCTCGACGCTGATCTCCTCGTGGGGACGTCGGCCGGGTCGTCGGTGGCCGCGCAGGTGGGGGCGGGCCTCACGCCGGCCGAGCTGTACGCGCGGCAGACCGATCCCGCCTTGCAGAACCACGAGTTCGTCCCGCCGGGCGTCTCGCTGGAGCGGGTGTTCGAGCAGATGACGCGGATCCAGGCCGAGCACTCCGACATCGGGGACATCCGTCGCGAGGTCGGGGCTTACGCGCTGGCCGCCGAGACCGTCCCGGAGAAGGAGCGGTACGCGGTCATCGAGGGAAGGCTTCCGGTGCACGAGTGGCCGGACCGTCCCCTTCTGGTGCCGGCGGTGAACGCCGCGACGGGCGAGCCGGTGATCTGGACGAAGGACTCGGGTGTGTCCCTGGTGGACGCGGTCGCGTCGAGCTGCGCCGTGCCGGGGATCTGGCCGCCGGTGACGATCGGGGACGCGCGCTATACCGACGGCGGCATCCGGTCGATGGTGAACGCCGACCTGGCGGCCGGGTTCGAGCGCGTCCTCGTCGTCGCCCCGCTGACCGATCCGGCGCTGGACGGGCAGGTCGCGGCGCTGCGGGACGCGGGTGCCGTCGTGGATGTGATCCTCGCGGACGAGGCGTCCGTCGCGGCGTTCGGCACGGACCCGCTCTCCCCCGGGACGCGCGGTCCGTCGGCTGAGGCGGGGAAGGTCCAGGGGCTCGCAGCCGCCGCGGTCGTCGCGGCGCACTGGGCCGGCGCCTGACCGGACGCCGGACACCTGACCGGACGCCGGGAACGCGCCGTCATCGGTGCGCCGTGGGACTCGGGCCGCCGCCCCTGCCGGGGCGGCGGCCCATTCCGTTCAGCCGGTGGCCTGGTCCGTTCGACCGGTGGTCTTGGTCTCCTCGCGGATGCGGTCCCAGGCGGCGAGGATGTGGCGGCGTTCGGTGCCGGGGGCTCCGATCGCCATCCGGATGAGGACGTGTCCGTCGATCTTGGTGTGGGTGAGCAGGAGGTCGCCGGAGGCGTTGAGCCGCTGCAGGACGTCGAGGGTGGCGGCGTTGGCCTCCTCGGTGGTCAGGCCGTCCCAGAGCGGACGGAAGCAGACCAGGCCGAACGGGTGGTCGGAGCGGACCTCGAAACGGGGGTCGGCGCCGATGAGCTCGGCGAGCTCGTCCGCGAGGCGCGCGCCGGCCCGGATGTGCTCGCGCAGGCCCTCGGCCCCGTACCAGCGGATGACCGACCAGAGCTTCAGGGCGCGGAAGCGGCGGCCGAGCGGGATCTGCCAGTCGCGGTAGTCGACGACCTCCCCCGAGGTGGACGCCTGGTTGCGCAGGTACTCGGGGAGGATCGACAGGGCGCCCAGCATGGGGGCGCGGTCGGCCATCCAGAGCAGGGTGCAGTCGAAGTTGGTGAGCAGCCACTTGTGCGGGTTGGTGGAGTAGGACGCGGCGTACTCGGCGAGGCCGTCGTTGACCCAGCGGAACTCGGGGCAGACGGCGGCGACCCCGGCGTAAGCGGCGTCCACGTGCAGCCACACGTCGTGCGCGCGGCAGATCTCGCCGATGGCGGGGACGGGGTCGACGGCCGTGGTGGAGGTGGTGCCGACGGTCGCGCAGACCATGGCGGGTGTCGCTCCGGCGGCGACGTCCTCGCGGATCAGGGCGTCCAGGTGGGCCGGGTCCATGGCGAGGGTGGCGGGGTCCACGTCCACGACGCGGACATTGCTCGCACCCACGCCCGCGACGCGGGCGGCCTTCTCCAGGGACGAGTGGGTCTGCGAGCTGATGTAGAGCGTGTAGCGGCGGTCGATGCCATCGCGTCCGGGCGCTCCCCCGCCGGCGCGGTGCAGGGCGGACAGGAGGGCGACCAGGCACGCGCTGGACGCCGAGTCCTGGATGACGCCGTTGCCGCGGAATCCGGCGGGCAGGTCGAGCAGGTCGGCCATCCAGTCGGCGACGCGGGTCTCCAGCTCGGTCGCGGCAGGGCTGGTGGCCCACATCATCCCCTGGACGCCGAGTCCGGAGGACAGCAGGTCGCCGAGGATGGCGGGGCCGCTCGCGTTGGCCGGGAAGTAGCCGAAGAAGGCCGGATGCTGCCAGTGGGTGACGCCCGGCATGACGTCCCGTTCGAGGACGTCGAGAAGGCCGTCGAAGCCCTCGCCCTTCTCCGGCGGGTGCTCGGGGAGCGCGACCAGCACGTCGCCGGGCCGGGCTTGCGACATCACGGGGCGGGACTCGATCGACTCGTGGTAGTCGGCGATCCAGTCGATGACCTGCTTGCCGTACCGCCGGAACTCCTCCGGCGTCATGTGACCTGCCACCACACCTCCTCGTTGCAGCGCCCGACGGGCGACGCGCGGGGCGCGGCGCACGAGGGCGCCGGGCGCCGCCCGCGCCCGCCGGTGCACGGGGTTCTGTTCCGGCGGGCGCTGGCAGCATAGGCGGGTGGCCTGCGGAGTCTCCAGGGGATCTGGGAGAGGTTCCGGGATCGCGGTGGTCGGGAGGCGCCGGTGACGGCCTGCGTCCGGGGTGGTCGGCGGTCGCCGGTCACGGCCTGCCCGGGGTGGTCAGCAGTTGCCGGTGACGGGCCTGCCCTGGAAGCGGTCGTTGAGGAAGGCGGTCATGTCGGGGAACGCCTGGACCAGTCCGAGGGCGTGCTCGGCGAGGGGGTAGGTCCGCCAGGTCAGGTTCGCGCCCGCCTGGCACCAGGTGCGGTGCAGGGCGTCCGCCTGGGCGAGCGGGACGAGTTCGTCGGCCGCCGCGTGGGCCTGGAAGACCGGCATGGGCGGCTTCGCGCCGCCGAGCTTGTTCTCGGCGAAGCGGGCGAGCCAGGTGGGCGAGGTCAGCGGGTTGGTGGTCGTGAAGTCGGTGATGTGGCGGAACGCCGTGCCGCCGATGGCGCCGACGCCGTCCACGCTGACCAGGCAGACGTCTTTGTTGTTGGCCAGGAGCTTGCGGCCGGCGTCGTTGAGGTAGCTCTCCAGGTTCAGCTCGGGGTAGGCGGTGTCGTAGCCGACCGCGGACAGGAACGCCAGGCCCATGCCGGCGCTGCCGTCCAGGAACTTGCCGACCGCGACGAGGTCGGCGGGGACGCCGCCCGCGCTCACGCCCTTGATCCGGAGTTCCGGCGCGTAGGTGGGGGCGAGTTCGGCGGCCCAGCCGACCGATCCGCCGCCCTGCGAGTAGCCCTGCAGGCCGACGGGGGTGGTGGCGCTGAGGCCGGAGGACGGGAGGCGCTCGGCGGCGCGGGCCATGTCGAGGACGGCGCGTCCCTCCGACTGGCCCACCGTGTAGGTGTGGATGCCGGGGGTGCCGAGCCCCTCCATGTCGGTGACGGCGACGGCCCATCCCTTGAGCAGCAGGCCGTTGATGAAGGTCTGCTCGTAGTCGAGCCCGCGGGAGAGCGTGTAGGACGGGGCGCACTCGTCGCCGAGGCCGCGCGTCCCGACGCCGTAGGAGACCAGCGGACGGGACCCGCCGCCGAGCCAGGGGAGCTTGGGCACCAGGACGGTTCCGGAGACGGCGATGGCCTGGCCGGTCGCGTTCACCGACCGGTAGAGCACCTGGGTGGACGAGACGCCGAGCAGGGGCGGGTAGCTCGCGGTGCGGGAGCGGATGATGTCGCCGGGACGTCCGGCGGGCAGCGGGTTGGGGGGCTGGTAGAAGGCGTCGTTCTGGGGCGGGACC
>NZ_JBFAOF010000669.1:0-4125 GCF_040675125.1 Spirillospora sp. NPDC049652
GGATCGCCTACACGCGCGGCCCGTACGCCACGCCCGTCGTCCGGGCGGTGCGCGCCGACGGCTCGGGCGACCGGCGGGTCAGCCCGCAGGGGTCGTCTCTCGCTCACCCGAGCTGGTGACGGCCGGTTCGCGCGCCAGCCGGCTCGGCCACCACATCCGCGCGCCCAGGTCCAGGTTGAGCGCGGTGACCAGCACCGACCGGACGACGAAGGTGTCCAGCAGGACGCCGAACGCGACCGTGAAGCCGAGCGCCGTCACGAACACCAGCGGCAGCGAGCCGAGCGCGGCGAACGTCCCGGCGAGCACGGCGCCCGCCGAGGTGATCACGCCGCCGGTCGCGGCGAGGCCGATGAGCGCGCCGCGCCGCGTGCCGTGCCGGCCGGCCTCCTCGTGCACACGCGTCATGAGGAAGATGTTGTAGTCCGTGCCGAGCGCCACCAGGAAGACGAACGTCCAGAGCGGGAACGACTGGTCGACTCCGGCGAACCCGAAGACGTGCTTGAACACCAGCGCGCTCACGCCGATCGCCGCCGTGTAGGACAGCACGACGGTCAGCACCAGGACCACCGGCGCGACCACCGCGCGCAGCAGCAGGCCGAGGATGACGACCACCACGCCGAGGACGATGGGGATGACGAGCCACTGGTCGTGCCGGGACGCCTTGTTGACGTCCAGGGTCAGCGCCGCCCCGCCGCCGACCTTCGCCGCGGCGCCCGGGACCCCGTGCACGGCGGTCCGCGCGTCCTTGACGGTCTGGAAGGCGGCGTCGCCGTCGGGCGCGGTGGTCAGCGTGCCCTCCATGTACGCGACGCCGCCCTTCGGCGGCCCGACCTCATGGACGCCGATGACCCCCGGCACCCGCGACGCGGCCGCCTGCACCTGCGGCTGCTGCGCCGCGTTGGAGACGATGACCAGCGGCGAACCGGTGCCCGCCGGGAAGTGCCTGGTCAGCACCTCCTCGCCGGTGACCGAGTCGGGTTTGCCGGAGCTGAAGGCGTCCTTGTTGGCGACCGGCCCGGTGTGCAGGGTGAACAGCCCGGCCGACAGGGCCCCGAGGACGAGCGCGGTGCCGAGCCAGGTGACGCGCGGACGGGTCGCGATGCGCGTCCCGGTTCGGGCCCACAGGCCGCGGTCGGCCGGTTCGCCCGTGCCGTAGGCCGGGCGGCGCGGCCAGAAGACCCAGCGGCCGAGCGCGACCAGGATCGCGGGCAGCAGCGTGACCTCGGCGAGCATCGCGACGGCCACGCCGATCGCCATCACCGGGCCCATGCTCTTGGTCGAGTTCAGCTCGGCGACCAGCAGAACCAGCATGCTGACGGCGACCGTGGTCCCGCTCGCGACGATCGCCGGGCCGGCGCGGTGCAGCGCGATCGCCATCGCCTCGTGCCGGTCCTCGTGCCGCCGCAGCTCCTCGCGGTAGCGGGCGATGAGCAGCAGCGCGTAGTCGGTGCCGGCCCCGAACACCAGCACGGTCAGGATGAACGCCGCCTGCCCGTTGACGGTCAGCCCGGCGTGCGCGGCGAGCAGGTACACCACCCCCTGCGCCGCCTCCAGGGCGAAGAACACGCAGATCAGCGGCAGCATCCACAGCAGCGGGCTGCGGTAGGTGAGCAGCAGGATGAGGACCACGATCGCGGCGGTGATCAGCAGCAGCGTCTTGTCGAAGCCGCCGAACACGTTGCCGAAGTCGCCGCCGTATCCGGCCGGGCCCGTGACGTGGGACGCCAGCCCCGGCGGGCCGCCCTTCTGGGTGATCCCGCGGAAGTCCTTGACCGCCGCGCCGAGCAGGTCCCAGCCGGACGACCCGATCTTGACGTTGACGATCGTCTGCAGGGCGCGGCCGTCCTTGGACGGCACCGGCCCCTGCACCGACGCCACGATGGGCCGCCGCGGCTCGCCCTTCGGCTTTCCGGTGACGGCCTTCAGCGCCGCCGCGTCGGCGGTGGCCTTCGCACGGTCGGCGGCCGTGACCGCGCCCCCGCTCCGCTCGTAGACGATGACCGCCGGGTACTCGTCCGACGGCACGAACGGTTTCGACAGCTCGAACGCCTCGGTGGACTCGGCCTT
Source organism: Spirillospora sp. NPDC049652 (assembly GCF_040675125.1). Lineage (NCBI taxonomy): Bacteria > Bacillati > Actinomycetota > Actinomycetes > Streptosporangiales > Thermomonosporaceae > Spirillospora > Spirillospora sp. NPDC049652. The sequence goes on from NZ_JBFAOF010000669.1 coordinate 2,068, forward strand.
CTTCGGCAGCCACGACGAGGCGTCGTTCTTCTGCACGTGGACGAGCCTGCCCGCCAGCGGCGCCGCGACCATGACGATCACGACCCAGGCGACGATGACCGCCCACTTGGTCCAGCGTCCGCACGGCAGCGCGGAGATCCTGTTCGCGCCTCTCATCGCACCCCTCGCAAGCGTGTCCGCCCGCTCCCAGTGCAACCCGGCCGGACCGGCCGGTCAAGACATGTCGCGTTAAGTCAAAGGAAAGTAAAGTCCTGTGGCCGTAAGCGCGCAGGTGGCCGGGTGCGCCCCGTCCGCATGCGGTCAGCGGTCGCCCCGCCCGCGCCACCAGCCCCGCGCCACCGGACGGCACCGCCGGGCGGCCGTCCCCGTCAGCCGGTGATCATGTCGAGGCGGCGCAGGATGACGCCCTCGCGCAGCGCCCACGGGCACACCTCGAGGACGGGGAGCCCGAACAGGTCCATGGCGGCGTCCGCGACGACCGCCCCGGCGGGCAGCAGCGGCGCGCGCCGCTCGGACACCCCGGGCAGCCCGGCCCGCTCGGCGGCGGGCATCCGGGCGAGCCTGTCCGCCCACTCGGCGAGGTCGGCGTGCCGGAGCTCGCGCCGCACCAGCGGGCCGTCCGAGGACGGCGCGGCGCCCGCGATCCGGGCGAGCTGCCGGAACGTCTTGGACGTGGCGACCGCGTGGTCGGGCCTGCCGAAGCGGGAGATCTCCCCCACCCGCCGGGCGATCTCGGCGCGGACGTGCCGGCGCAGCTCGCGCACCCGCTCGGGCGGCGGCGGGTCGGAGGCGAACCAGTCGCGGGTCAGCCGGCCGACGCCGAGCGGCAGCGAGATCGCCACGTCCGGGTCCTCGTCGATGCCGGTGGCGAGCTCCAGCGAGCCGCCGCCGATGTCCATCACCAGCAGCCGCCCGGACGACCAGCCGAACCAGCGGCGCACCGCGAGGAACGTCAGCCGCGCCTCGTCCGGGCCGGGCAGCACCTGGATCTCCACGCCGGTCTCGGCGCGCAGCCGGGCCAGCACCTCCGCGCCGTTGGCCGCCTCCCGGACAGCGGAGGTCGCGAACGCGACCAGGTCCTCGACGCCCTTGTCCTCGGCGATGCGCAGCGCGTCCCGGACGAACGCCAGCAGCCGCGCCTCGCCCTCCGCGGTCATCCGGTCGCCGTCCAGATGGGCGGCGAGCCGCATCTCCTCCTTGTGGGAGAAGGCGGGCAGGGGCCGGGCCCCCTGGTGGGCGTCCACCACGAGCAGATGCACCGTGTTGGAGCCCACGTCCAGCACACCGAGTCGCATGCCGCGAACGCTATAGGGGCAGAAGGCGCGACAACGAATCGATCGTCGCGTTTCACCGGCCAGTCGCGCTACCGGTCAGTCGTCGTGCTTGTCCTCGGTGAGGGCGTCCACGCAGACGGCCACGGCGAGCACGAGCGGGACGTCGTAGCCGTCCACGATGTCGACCGCGTAGGTGTCGCGGACCCGGAACCACTTGCGGGAGATGAGCGCGACGGGGCCGTCCACGCCCTCGATCCCGTACTCCTTGTCGAGCAGGTCGCCGCGCACCGTCCACTCGCCGCCGCCCTCGTGGTCGACCTTGAGCTGGTCGCGGAACAGCGTGAAGTGCTTCTTGTGGACGATCGCGATGCGGTCGCCGCCGCGCTCGACCACCATCGAGTCGTGCACGCTCATCAGCTTCTTGCGGATGACCGCCACGACCTCGCCCTCGCGGGTCTTCAGCTCGAAGGTCTGCCGGATCCGCAGCGCCTTGCCGTCGACCAGGAAGACCTTCTGGCCGGTCTCGTCCTCGACCCAGAAATCCTCGCCGATGCCGAACACCCGGTCGCGAATGAGGAACTTCATGCCCGCATGCCTCCGTCCCCGCGGCGGAGGGAGCCGCCGCTACGGATACCGTGGCGGACGTGAGTGAGGACACGCAACCCGCGACCCGCTGGCGGGTGCCGCCGGTCCAGCCGGTGGTGAAGGCCGCGGCGGCCGTCGCGCTCGCCGCCCTCGCGCTGCTCTCCCTGGACGACCCGCAGTTCGTGCTGCTCGCCGGGGT
>NZ_JBFAOF010000670.1:0-4110 GCF_040675125.1 Spirillospora sp. NPDC049652
GGCGGGCCCGCCGCGCCACCCCCGGCTACGACCGGTCCGGTGGGTCGGCGGCCTCCTGGCGGGCCTTCTGGGTCGCGGCGCTGGGCCAGCGGCGGTCGATCTCGCTGTTGAGGGCCGCGCCCAGCAGGACGGCGAGAGCGGCCACGTACAGCCAGCCGAGCACCGCGATGGACGCCGCGAGCGACCCGTACACCGAGACGCCGCGCAGCGACCCGGCCAGGTAGAAGCGGAGCAGGAAGCTGCCGACGATCCAGATCAGCAGCGCGACGACCGCGCCGGGCAGCTCGCGCCACCAGGCCGTCCGCACCGGGATGCTGTGGTGGTACAGCAGCGCGAGGAAGACCACCGACAGTGTGACCACGACCGGCCAGTAGAAGACCTCCACGAAGCCGGAGCTCTGCGGGACGGCCTGCCGGGCGACCGCCGGGCCCACCACCAGCAGCGGGATCACCAGCGACATCACCACCAGGCCGAGCAGGTAGAGGAAGAACGCGCGCAGCCGGGTCCGGACCACCCCGCGCACCCCGGACAGCCCGTAGGTGATGGTGATCGTGTCCACGTAGACGTTAGTGGCGCGGGAACCCGCCCACAGCGACACCAGGAAGCTGACCGACACCATGTCCGGGCGGCCGCCCCGGATGACGTCGTCGATCAGCGGCACGACCAGGCCCTTCACGGCGGGCCCGGTGAGCACGTTCTCGGCGCGGTGGATCGTCCAGGTGCGGATCTCGCCGATGGTCTCCGCGCCGAGCAGGCCCTTGGCGTGGCCCATCATGCCGACCAGCCCGATCACCAGGGGCGGCAGCGACACCAGGGCGAAGAACGCGGCCTCGGCCGCCAGGCCGGTCACCCGGTAGCGGAACGCGGCCACGACCGTGCCGCGCAGCAGCACCCAGGCCGTGCCCAGGGCCCGGCTCAGCCGGTCGGCCCACGGGCCGCGCCGCGCGCCCGCCGACGTCGGAGCGCCCTCCGCGGCCTGGGCCCGCAGAGTCTCGGCCGCCGCGGACGCGGCCCGTCCGACCCGCTCCTTCGCCTCTTCGACCGCTTCTCCCACCGCCTCCTCGGCCTTCGCGCCAGCGGCCTCCACGGCCTCGTCCGCCGCGGCCTTGACGTCCCCGAGCCTCGTCGTCCCGCCGTCCGCCTCACCGGTCCGCGCGTCGTCACCGGTCCGCGCGTCGTCGGCGGGGGCGTCATCAGGCGGTGCCGCACCGGACTTCCCGTTGCCGGTGTGCGCGTCGCCGGTCCCAGCATCAGTGGCGGGTGCGTCGGTGGCCCTGGGGCCCTTCGCCGGGCGCGGGTGCGGAACGGCCGCCGGGACCGACTCGAATTCGGACACCTTCTCGCCCGTTCCCTCCGACGACCCGCCCGGTCCGCCCGAAACCGCGGCGTCCGCCACCGCGCCGGGGGACGGGTCCGGGGCGCGTCCGTCCGATGCCCAGTTACCCACCGCCCTCCACCGTAGAGCGTCGCCCGTCCGGAAAATGCCCCCCTCACCCATTTCCGTGATCCGCCCCGCGCGTCGCGCCCCCGATTCGACGGCGCGGCACGGCGTCCGGCCCATGATCGGCGACGCCGGGGATGACCCATGTCACTGTCCGCATGCCGGACGGCCCTGGACAGTCCGGCGGGGCGCGTGTCACAGTTCAGGCATGTCTGCTGTGGACCCGCTGCTGGTGATGCGCCGGCACGTCGACTTCCTCCGGGTCCGCAGTGCCATCTGTCGGTGACGCCCAGACCACGCCCCTGTCGTAGTCGACCTGTGCCTCAGCACTGACCGATCCGTCGAACGCGGGCGCGTGGCGCATCGGCGTCACCCCGAACCGACCTTCCGCTCAGCGTCGAGCCGGCCGTTTGCCATGACCGCCGGTGCGTCCGCGTCCCCTTGCTCATCCAAGGACGCGCCGTGCCACCTGCGACCACCACCACCGTCAGACGCCCGCGAGGCGAGGGCCAGTGGGCCCTCGGCTACCGCGAGCCCCTGAACAAGAACGAAGAGAACAAGAAGAACGACGACGGGCTGAACGTCCGCAACCGGATCATCGAGATCTACTCCAAGGCCGGGTTCGACTCCATCGACCCCGCCGACCTGCGCGGCCGGTTCCGCTGGTTCGGGCTGTACACCCAGCGCCGGCCCGGCATCGACGGCGGCAAGACCGGCTCGCTGCCCGACGAGGAGCTGGACGACAAGTACTTCATGCTGCGGGTGCGCATCGACGGCGGGCAGCTCGACGGCCCGCAGCTGCGCACCGTCGCCGACATCGCCACCCGGTACGCCCGGGGCACCGCCGACATCACCGACCGGCAGAACATCCAGTACCACTGGATCCGGATCGAGGACGTCCCGGCGATCTGGGAGGCGCTGGAGGCCGTCGGCCTGCACACCACCGAGGCGTGCGGGGACACGCCGCGCGTCATGATCGGCTGCCCGCTGGCCGGGATCGCGGCGGACGAGGTGATCGACGCGACCCCGCAGCTGCGCGAGGTGCACGACCGCTACATCGGGTCGCCGGAGTTCTCCAACCTGCCGCGCAAGTTCAAGACGGCGTTCTCGGGCTGCACGGCGCACTGCACCGTGCACGAGATCAACGACGTGGCGTTCGTCGGGGTGGTGAACGAGGACGGTGAGGCCGGCTACCAGGTGTTCGTGGGCGGCGGCCTGTCCACCAACCCGATGTTCGCGCGCAGCCTCGGCGTGTTCGTCCGGCCGGAGCAGGCGCACGAGGTCTGGAAGGGCGTCGTCTCGGTCTTCCGGGACTACGGCTACCGGCGGCTGCGGCACCGCGCGCGGCTGAAGTTCCTCGTCTCCGACTGGGGCGTGGAGCGGTTCCGCCAGGTCCTCCAGGACGAGTACCTCGGGTACGCCCTGCCGGACGGCCCCGAGCCCGCCGCGCCCCTCCCCCGGCGCGACCACGTCGGGATCCACCCGCAGAACGACGGCAACTACTACGTCGGCTTCGCGCCGCGCGTGGGCCGGGTGAACGGCGACCTGCTCGGCGTCATCGCCGACCTCGCCGAGAGGTACGGCTCCGGCCGGGTGCGGACGACGGCCGAGCAGAAGATGGTCATCCTGGACGTCCCGGCGGAGCACACCGAGGCCCTCGCGGACGAGCTGGCCCGGCACGACCTGCAGGTCCGGCCGTCCACGTTCCGGCGGCAGACGATGGCCTGCACCGGCATCGAGTTCTGCAAGCTGGCGATCGTCGAGACCAAGCAGCGCGCGATGGACATGGTCGACGAGCTGGAGAAGCGGCTGCCGGACTTCGAGCAGCCGGTCACGATCAACGTCAACGGCTGCCCGAACGCGTGCGCGCGGATCCAGGTCGCCGACATCGGGCTCAAGGGCCAGCTGGTCGTGGACGAGAACGGCGACCAGGTGGAGGGGTTCCAGATCCACCTCGGCGGCACGCTGGGGGGCTCGTTCGGCAAGAAGGTGCGCGGGCTGAAGACGACCTCGGCGGGCCTCACCGACTACGTCGAGCGGGTCGTCCGCAACTACGACGCGCAGCGGGCCGAGGGCGAGACGTTCGCCGAGTGGGTCCGCCGCGCCGACGAGGCGGACCTCAAGTGAGCGAGCGGGCCGCGCCGTTCTACTGCCCGTACTGCGGCGAGGAGCGGCTGGAGCCGCGCGCCGGGGAGGGGGCGTGGTTCTGCCACGACTGCGTCCGCTCCTTCCACCTGAAGTTCCTCGGGGTGGGAACGCCCCGCGAGGCCGGAGCGCCCCGGCCGGAACGTGAGGAGTCACCGTCGTGACGCTGCTGGAGACCGACAGGCCCGCACTGCACCTGGAGGACGTCGTCGAGTCGGCGGCGGACGCGCTGGAGGGCGCGCCCGCGCGGGAGGTCATCCGCTGGGCCGCCGCGACGTTCGGCGACCGGATCTGCCTGACCTCGTCGATGTCGGACGCCGCGCTGATCCACCTGGTGTCCCGGGTGAAGCCCGGGATCGACGTGCTGTTCGTGGACACCGGCTACCACTTCGCCGAGACGACCGGCACCCGGGACGCGGTGGAGGCCGTGTACCCGGTCAACGTGATCGACGTCCGGCCGTCCCGGACGGTGGCCGAGCAGGAGGCGGCGCTCGGGCCGCGGCTGTACGGCCGCAACCCGGACC
>NZ_JBFAOF010000671.1:0-4110 GCF_040675125.1 Spirillospora sp. NPDC049652
CTACGGCCTCGGCCTGATCCAGACGCCCCTGACCTGCGGCGGCACCTGGACCGGACACGCCGGCGGCGTCCCCGGGTTCGGCACCGTCGCCGGAGTCGGGCCCGGCGGACGCGCCGTCGCCGTCTCCCTCAACGCCGACCCCGACAGCCTCCAGGCCCAGAACCACATGCTCGACGTCGTCCAGGCCGCCCTGTGCGACCACCGCTGACAAGGAGCCTTGCCATGCGCAGCCTCATGACCCTCGGCGTGGCCGCCGCCCTGCTCGTCCCGGCCGTCCCCGCCGCCGCGGCCCCGGCCGACCCGCTCGCCGCGTTCCACCACCAGAAGCTCCGCTGGACCGGGTGCGCCATGAAGGAACTGGACGACGCGGGCGCGCGGTGCGCGGACGTGACCGTCCCGCTCGACTACGCCGACCCGCGCGGAAAGACGATCAAGGTCGCGATCTCCCGGCTCCGGGCGAGCGGCCCGCGCCTCGGCGCCATGCTCATCAACGGCGGCGGCCCCGGCCCGGCCATCGACATGCCGCCGTACATCCGCGACATCACCCCCAAGGCCGGGCCGCGCTTCGACCTCATCGGCATGGACCCGCGCGGCCTCGGCCGCAGCACCCCCGTCGACTGCGGCTGGCCCAGCGGCACCTGGATCCGCTCGGCGGGCCTCGACCGGCGCGGCTTCGACGCCTCGGTGGCCTTCGCCCGCGACCTCGCCCGGCGCTGCCTCACCCGGTACGGCTCCTACCTGCCGCACATCACCACCCGGAACATCGCCCGCGACATGGACGTCGTCCGCGCCGCCCTCGGCGAGCGGAAGATCTCCTACAACGGCGCGTCCTACGGCACCTACCTGGGCGCGGTCTACGCCGCCCTGTTCCCCGGACGCCTCGACCGCGCCGTCCTGGACAGCAACGTCGACCCGGACCGCTGGTCGCCACGCCTCCTCCACGGCACCGAGCAGGCCAACGAGCGGGCCCTCGCGCACTGGGCCGGCTGGGCGGCCCGCCGCGACGCCACCTACCATCTGGGCGGCACCGGCCGCGAGGTCCTCGCGACCATCCGGCGCGTCATCGCCGCGGCCGCGCGCTCCCCGCTGCCCGTCGGCCCTTACAAGGTGGACGACTCGACGGTCCCGACCGTCCTGTTCAACCTGCTTTCCGACGACCGCGACGAGCAGCGCGCCGCCCTCGCGACAGCCGTCGCCGACCTGAACCGCGCCGCCCGCGGCGTCCACGTTCCCGCGACGGGCGCCCTGGCGGACTCCCTCAAGTTCATCCTCACCGGCGAGGAGTCCGTCTACGGCAGCGGCCAGGCCGCGATCCTCTGCAGCGACGCCCCCGCCCCGCGCGACCCGGAGGTCTACCGGCGCGACGTCCAGCGCGAACGCTCCGTCCACCCGGTCTTCGGCCCGCTCGGCGCGAACATCACCCCGTGCGCGTTCTGGCCGTCCCCGCGCGAGTCCGCCACCAGGGTCAGGACGACCCTCCCGAGCCTGCTGATCGGCGCGACCGGCGACACCCGCACGGTCTACGCCGGCAGCCTGGCCCTGCACCGCGACCTCCAGGGCTCCCGTCTCACCACCATCAAGGCCGACGTCCACGCCCCCTACCAGGCGTCCTACGGCAACACCTGCCTGACCAGAACCGTCGACGCCTACCTGCTCACCAACCGCCTCCCCACCACCGACACCACCTGCCCCTAACGAGAAAGAACGCCGCCTCTACCCTGCTCGTCATGGACCGGACAGAACGCGCGATCGGGGCCGTCGTCGGTTCCGCGCTGGGGGACGCGCTCGGCGCCCCCTACGAGTTCGGCCCGGCCGACGCCTTCTCCCGCCGCTTCCCCACCGGGCCCGGCGAGATGCGTCCCGGCGGGGGCTGGGACGAAGGCGAGGCGACCGACGACACCCAGATGGCCGTCCTGGTCGCCGAGTCCCTCCTCGACCGCGGAGGCTTCGACCCGGCGGACATGTTCGAGCGTTTCCGGCGCTGGGCCGCGTCCGACCCGAAGGACATCGGTCTCCAGACCGAGGCCGTCCTCACCAGTGGCGACTCGTGGGACATGGCGGCGGCCGTCCACTTTCAGGCCAATCTCTACGCGGCAGGGAACGGTGGTCTGATGCGTGCCGCGCCCTCGGCGGTGTTCTTCGCCGCTGAGGGACGCGGCGGCACCATGGAGGCGGGGCGTCGCATCACCGCGCTGACCCACGGGGACGGCGCGGCGTGGGAGGGGACGGCGATCCTGCATGAGTTGGTCCGCGTCGCGCTGGACGGCGAAGACCCCGTCGCCGCCCTCACCGGCACGCTCGCGCACGTCCGTCCCCAGCACCGGGAGCGTTACGCCCGGGTCCTCGACCCCGGCTGGCATCCGGACGACGCGACCGAGTTCAACGGTGCCGTGTGGCCGTGCCTCGGGTCCGCCGTATGGGCGGTGCGCACCACCACCGGGTTCGTGGAGGCGTTGCGCGCGGCGATCGACCTCGGCGGTGACACGGACACCGTCGCGGCGGTGACGGGTGCGCTCGCGGGAGCCGTCCACGGCGTGGCCGACGTGCCCGCATCCTGGTGCGCCGCGCTGCACGTGCCGCTTCCCGGGTTCCGACGCGTCCTGCGATACACGGAGTTGTGCGCTCTCGCCGAGAGGCTGGTGGCGCGGCGCGCGTGACGCGTCAGATCGTGTGGACGCTTCGCGGGGCCGCGTAGTCGATCGGCCCGTCGTACCTGGTCGCGGCCCGCGCCTGGGCCTCGGCCGGGGTGAGGGACGGCCCGACATGCGTGACCAGCAGGCTTCGGGCCCCCGCTGCCCGCGCCGTCTCTCCGGCCTCGTCCGCGGTGTGGTGGACGTGCTCGCCCTCCGGCGCCGGATCGGCGCTGTCGGCCTCGCAGAGCAGCACGTCACAGCCGTCGGCGAGCTCGGTGAGCGCCGCGCACGGTGCGGTGTCCCCCGAGTAGACGAGCGTGCGGCCCGCGGCCTCGGCGCGCAGCGCGAACGCCGGAAGGCCGTGGGAGACGGCGCGGCTGGTCAGGGTCATCCCGCCGACGCGCGCCTCGTGCCCGTCGCGCAACTCCTCGACGGCGAACGCCGACTCGACTGGGCTGCGCTGGGACGAGTTGGTGAGGAAGTGCGCCAGCCGGTCCGCGATGCCGGCCGGCCCGTACAGCGGGATCGGCGCGGCGAGCCGGATGTCGGCGTACAGCGCGCCGTAGTAGGCCGTGAGGAGGTCGGCGGTGTGGTCGGCGTGCAAGTGCGAGATCCAGATCGCGTCCAGCTCGTCCAGCCGGACGTGGCGGCGGAGCTCCGCGAGCGTTCCGGTCCCGGCGTCCACCCACACGCGCGTGCCGCCGGCCGTCAGCAGGTAGCCGGAGCAGGGGTTCCCGGGAGCCGGATACGGGGTCGCCGAGCCGAGAACGTCGAGGGTGAGGGCGTCGTGCGTCATCCGCGCAGACTAGCCGGAAAAATCTTGGACGGCGGTGTCCGTTTCCGCGTCCCCCGTCCGTGGACAGGGGGTGCGGCACACTACGGCCGCACGCCGAGGACGTGAAGGAGCACGACGATGAAGTACATGTTGCTGATCTACGCGGGCGCCGTCGAGGCGGACGGGACGCCGGGCGAGGGCGGCGGGAGCTTCGAGGACTGGCAGAAGTACCACGAGCAGGTCCGCGACGCCGGGATCCTGGTCTCGTCGGAGTCGCTCGCCGACCTCGTCACCGCCACGACGGTCCGGGTGGACGGGTCGGGCGCCCGGACCGTCACCGACGGGCCGTTCGCCGAGTCCCGCGAGGTGCTCGGCGGCTTCTACGTGATCGACGTCCCGGACCTGGACGCCGCGCTCGACTGGGCCGCCCGCTGCCCCGGCGCGGGCGGCGACGGCGCGGTGGTGGTCCGTCCGGTCGCCGACTTCGGGGCCTGAGCGGTGACCGGCGGGCGGGCGTCCGGTCAAGACGCGTCCGGCGGCGGGCCGCGCGTCGAGGACGTCTTCCGGGAGGAGCACGGTCGCCTGCTCGCCGCGCTCGCCCGCCGGTTCGGGGACCTGGACCTGGCCGAGGAGGCCGCCGCCGACGCCCTGGAGGCGGCGGTCGCCCGCTGGCCGGCGGACGGCGTCCCGCCCAACCCCGGC
>NZ_JBFAOF010000672.1:0-4110 GCF_040675125.1 Spirillospora sp. NPDC049652
CTCGGTGCGCGCGGCTGGCTCGGGCTCACGCTGCCGGCCGAGTACGGCGGGCACGGGCGGTCGGCGCTGGAGCGGTTCGTGGTGATCGAGGAGCTGCTCGCGGCGGGCGCGCCGGTCGCGGCGCACTGGATCGCCGACCGGCAGATGGGGCCGAGCCTTCTCGCGAACGGCACGGAGGAGCAGAGGCGGCGGTTCCTGCCCGCGATCGCGCGCGGCGAGTGCTTCTTCGCGATCGGCATGAGCGAGCCGGACGCGGGGTCGGACCTGGCGTCGGTGCGGACGCGCGCCGAGCGGGCGGACGGCGGATGGCGGCTGACCGGGACGAAGGTGTGGACGAGCGGCGCGCATCTGGCGCACGCGATCGTCGTCCTGGCGCGCAGCACGCCGGGCGCGACGCGGCACGAGGGATTGAGCCAGTTCGTCGTGGAGCTGCCGTCGGAGGGGGTGACGGTCCGTCCGATCCTCGGACTGGCGGGTGAGCACCATTTCAACGAGGTCGTGTTCGACGGCGCGCGGGCCGAGTTGCTGGGCGCGGAGGGTGACGGCTGGCGGCAGGTGACGGCGGAGCTGGCGTACGAGCGGTCCGGCCCGGAGCGGTTCCTGAGCACGTTCGCGCTGGTCAGGCTCGTATGCTCCCTGGCACCGGGGGTCGCGTCGGGGCGGCTTCTGGGACGGCTCTGGGCGCTGCGGCAGGCGTCCCTGGCGGTCGCGGGCGCGCTCGCCGCCGGACGCACGCCCGACCTGGAGGCCGCGCTGGTCAAGGACCTCGGGACGCGCTTCGAACGCGAGGTGATCGACGTGGCGCGCGAGCAGCTCGGCGCGGAACCGGACCCGGCGTCCCCGGACCTGGCCTCGCGGCTGCTCGCGCAGGCGATCGTGCAGGCGCCCGGGTTCACGCTGCGGGGCGGGACGAACGAGATCCTGCGCGGCATCGTCGCGCGCGGCCTGGGGGTGCGGTGACATGACGGACGTCGCGGATAGTGACAGCGCGTTGCTCGCGGAGACCGCCGACGCGATCCTCGGCCTGGACGATCCGTGGCCCGCGCTGGTGGAGGCAGGTCTGACGGGTGTCGGCGTCCCTGAGGACGCGGGCGGCAGCGGTGGCGGCCTCGCGGACGTGGCCGTCCTGCTGCGCGCGCAGGGGTACCACGGCGCGGCGGTTCCGCTGGCGGAGACGCTGCTGGCCGGACGGCTGCTCGCGGCGACCGGGCGCTCGGTGCCGCCGGGGCCGCTGACGGTCGTGCCGGGACGGTTCGCGCGCCGGGTTCCGTGGGCGCGGGACGCGCACCGGCTCGTCGTGCTCGACGGCGACCGCGTCGCCATCGTCGGTCCCGGGGACGTCGAGATCGTCCACGGGACGAACGTGGCGGGCGAACCGCGCGACGACGTGACGGTGCGGGGCGACCTGGCGGCGGTGGAGTGTCCGGTTGCGGTCGAGGACGTGATGCTGCGCGGGGCGCTGCTGCGGGCCGTCCAGCTCACCGGGGCGATGCGGCGGACGCTGGAGCTGGCGGTGCGGCACGCGGGCGAGCGGGAGCAGTTCGGGCGTCCGCTCGGCCGGTTCCAGGCCGTCCAGCAGCAGCTCGCGGAGCTCGCCGGGGAGGTCGCGGTCGCGGACGTCGCGGTGCGGGCCGCGCTGCGCGCCCCGGGCGACGGGTTCGCGGTCGCGGCGGCGAAGCTGAACGCTTCGCGCGCGGCGGGCGTCGTCGCGGACCTCGCGCACCAGGTGCACGGCGCGATCGGCGTGACCTCGGAGCATCCGCTCGGCGCGCTGACCACGCGGCTGTGGGCGTGGCGGGACGAGTTCGGCGGCGAGGCGCACTGGGCGCGGCGGCTGGGTGAACTCGGCCGCGTTCCGTGGGAGGCGGTCACCCGGACGGGCGCCCCACCCGCTACCGTTACCGATTGGTAGCCCCGCGGTCCCGGCGGCCGCGGCCCCCGCAGCCCGGAAAGCAGCCCCCTCGGACGGAGACCGAGAAGCATGGCTCTCTTCGACCGCCTGCCCACTCCCCCGCTTCCACCCCTCCGCGTGCCGCGCCACACCGTCCACCGCGACATCCCGGTGCCGATGCCGGACGGCGTGACGCTGCTCGCCGACCGGTACGTCCCGCGCGGTGTCCGGAACCCGCCGACGCTGCTCGTCCGCACGCCCTACGGGCGGCGCGGACCGGCGGCGCTGCTCAACGGCCTGCCGTTCGTGCCGTTCGGTTTCCAGCTCGTCGTCCAGAGCGCGCGCGGGACGTTCGGGTCGGGCGGCGAGTTCGACCCGCTCGGCAGCGAACGCGACGACGGGGCGGCGACCGTCCGCTGGCTGCGCGAACAGCCCTGGTTCGGCGGGTCGCTCGGCCTGTACGGGGCGTCCTACCTCGGCTATTCGGCGTGGGCGCTCGCGGCGGAGGCCGTCCCGGAGCTGAAGGCGATGGCGCTGCAGGTGACCGCGTCGTCGTTCCGCGAGGCCGCCTACGTCGGCGGGTCGTTCGCGTTGGAGTCCACGCTGACCTGGACGGACCTGACGCAGCGGCAGTCCGGCCGCCTCGGCCTGCTCACCGCGCCGCTGGTGTCGCGCCGCCGCGCGCTGCGGGCCGCGGCGTCGATGCGTCCGCTCGCCGAGCTGGACATGCTGACCGGCGGCGCGCCGATGCGCTTCTACCAGGACCTGCTCGCCGCGCACGCGGACGGGACGGACTACTGGCTGAGCCGTGACTTCTCCGGAACCGTCGGACAGGTCGAGGCCCCCGTCGCGCTCCTCGGCGGCTGGTACGACGTGTTCCTGCCGTGGGAGGTCAAGGACTACCTCGCGCTGCGCGCCGCCGGGCACCGGCCGTACCTGACGATCGGGCCGTGGTGGCACGCCGACCCCCGGCACGGCCTCGTCGCGTTCCGCGAGTCGCTCGCGTGGTTCCGCGCGCACATGCAGGGTGCCGCGTCCGCCTTGCGGACCCACCCCGTGCGGCTGTACGTCACCGGCGCGCGCGAGTGGCGCGACTACCGCGACTGGCCGCCGCCCGGCATGCGCCAGGAGCGCTGGCACCTGCACCAAGGCGGCGGCCTCGGCCCGGACGGCCCGCGCTCCCGCGAGCCCAGCACCTTCCGGTACGACCCGGCGCGCCCGACGCCCGCGCTGGGCGGCCCGACGCTGCTCGGCAGCTCCAAGCCGGTCGACAACCGCCCGCTGGAGCGGCGGCCGGACGTGCTGGTGTTCACCTCGCCGCCGCTGGCCGCCGACCTGGAGGTGATCGGCCCGGTGTCCGCGGAGGTCTTCCTGCGGTCGAGCCGTCCGCACACCGACCTGATCGTCCGGCTGTGCGACGTGGACGAGGACGGCGTGTCCCGCAACGTGTGCGAGGGCGGGCTGCGGCTCACGCCCGCCCATCCGGCGGACGGCGACGGCGTGCACCGCGTGACCGTGGACCTGTGGCCGACCGCGCGGCGGTTCCGGCGCGGCCACCGCGTCCGCGTGCACGTGGCCAGCGGCGCGTACCCCAAGGTCGCGGCGAACCCGGGCACCGGCGACCCGCTGACCAGCTCGGCGCTGCCGGCCGTCGCGGCCGACCAGGAGGTGTTCCACGACCCGGACCGGCCGTCCGCGATCGTCCTGCCGGTGGTCGGGCGCGTCCCCGAGGCCGCGGTCGCCGCGGCGGACGCGGAGTAGGGTGCCGGGCATGGACGGCTGGCGGATCACCGGCGACCAGGCGGCCTTCGAGGCGGCGGCCGGGGGCCTGCTGCGCGCCGACCCGACCCGGAACACCACGCACCTCACCGTCCTGGACACCCTGCGCCGCGCCGGCCCGCACGCCTACGGGCCGGACGACCCGGTCTTCGGCTGGTTCGGCGGCGCGGAGCCGGTCGCAGCGTTCCTCTGCACACCGACGTTCCCGCTCCTGCTCACCTCCGTCGCCGACGACGCGGCCCGCGCCCTCGCGGACGCCCTGCCGTTCACCCCGACCGGTGTGAACGCCGAGCCCCCTGCCGCGGCGGCGTTCGCGGACGCCTGGCGGAGGCGGACGGGCGCGGTCCCCTGGACGCTGATGCAGCAGCGCCTGTACCGCCTGGAGGCCCTGGTCCCGCCCAGCCCGATGCCGCCCGGCGCGGCGCGGATCGCGACGTCCG
>NZ_JBFAOF010000673.1:0-4104 GCF_040675125.1 Spirillospora sp. NPDC049652
CACAGCCCGGCAGGTCCACGCACACCACCGTCACGTCCACCGGCGCGCCGAGCGCCGCCGCGACCGCCACCGGGTCACGGGCGGCGGGCTCACGTCCCCGTGTCACCGAATTGCGGGTTCACCTCACCGTCGTCACCGAGCCGCGGGCTCACGTCATCGGCGCCACCGAACTTGGGAAGGGCGGGGCACAAGCAGCACGAGGAGCGCGATGGCCGTCGCGAGGAAGACCATCGCGGGAAAGGCGAACGGGACCGGGCGGCAACGAGCGTGCGCAACTTCCGACCTTCCGCTGTCGGTTGTGTGGCTTCCGGCCTCTCAGGGAGCGCCTGGACGTCCGGGCCGCAGCGCGGGGAGGTTCGCCCGCGTGTCTCGCGCGGTTCGTCTGTTCTCGTCGGTGCCCCGACGAGCGGTCGGTCGGCGGCGGGCTTCCTGGCAGTACCTCCTACGGCTCCGTCCGGGAGACCCCATGTCCTGGATTTCGCCGGGGGACGGAGGCCTGCCCCTGGGTAAGCGTTACTGCGCTTACCCAGGGGTGCATTCGATCCTTGCGCGGACGAGCCCGAGAGCCAGCGGACGAGCTGGAGAGCCAGGAGCGCAGCGCGCGCAGTTGGGCGAGCGGGTCACTGTGCAGCGTGAGCTGGGCGCCGAGGCCGCCGGGAAAGGCAGGAAGCGGTGAGCTGGCAGTGGCTGCCTGGGTGTTGCGTCGCGGACGGTTGCGGAGGACCGAGGGCCGGCTGACGAGGGGGCTGAGAGGTCAGCTTGCTCGGAGGTAGGCGACTCGGACGGACAGGCGGTCCTGGAGGAGGGCTATCGCGTCGTCGATGGTCGGGGCGGCGGCTTGGACGCGGAGGGTGCGGCCGTCGATGGTGACGACCGCCTGCGCCAGGGCCGGGCGCGGCAGGGAGGCGTCGGAGGCCAGGGTCAGGGTGCCTCGGACGGCGACGGTGGACGCGGTGGTTCCGGCGAGGGCCGTGCGGACGGCGGACTCGGCGGAGGTCCGGGCGGATTCGGTGACCGGGCCGGTGGTGAGGAAGTGGATGTCCATCGGATTCCCCTGGATCGGTGGTGTCTTGCCGAGAGGCGCTGTGCGCGTCCCCTCGCAGTAATGACAACGCCTCGCCGGTGGGGTGTTCACGGTTGACGGGCGAGAGCTGTGTCACGCGTTGCGACGAGATGTCGTGACAGCAGAAGGAACGGCACGTCAGAGTGGGTGGAGAAGGATGTGGCGAAGGGTCACGTGAGAGAGTTCACGCGTTGGGCGTGGGCGCGTGCCAGCGGTTCGGCGGCGAGACGGTCGCGGACCGCCGGTTGGGGTTCACCGAAGCGCATTACCTCGCCACGTTCCGGAAGCATTCCGGCGCGATGTGCGGCGCGCCGGGTTGTGATCCTCTACGATGGTCGATGCCGTTTCGCCAAGACTGGCTGGTGACCCCTTGCCCCAGGACGCTGCTGCACCCGTTCCTCCAGCGGAGGGCGACTCCACAGCTGGACGTCTGCTCGACTACCCGCGTCGCGGCGGTCCTACCGTGCTGCGCATCCTGCTGGGGGCGCAGCTGCGCCGGCTCCGCGAAGAGAAGGGCATCTCGACCGAGGACGCGGGCTACGAGATCCGCGGGTCGCACTCCAAGATCAGCCGGATGGAGCTCGGCCGCGTCGGGTTCAAGGAGCGTGACGTCGCCGACCTGCTGACCCTGTACGGCGTCACCGACCCCGCCGACCGCGCGCCCCTGCTGGAGCTCGCGCGCGAGGCGAACACACCCGGCTGGTGGCACCGCTACGGCGACGTTCTACCGAACTGGTTCGAGACCTACCTCGGCCTGGAAGAGGCCGCCTCCCTGCTGCGCTGCTACGAGCTGCAGTTCGTTCCCGGTCTGCTGCAGACCGAGGACTACGCGCGAGCCGTGGTGCGCCTCGGGCATCCGGACGCCACCGACGAGGACGTCGAGCGGCGGGTGCGGTTGCGGATGACGCGCAAGGAGCGGTTCGTCGAGCCCGGTGCTCCGACGCTGTGGGCCGTCCTCGACGAGGCGGTGCTGCGCCGCAGCCTCGGCGGGCGCGCGGTGATGCGCGGCCAGCTCGAACACCTGCTGGACATGGCCGACCTTCCGAACGTCACGCTGCAGGTGGTGCGGTACGAGGCGTCGGAGCCGTGCGCGACGGGCGGGCCGTTCACGATCCTGCGGTTCGCCGAGCCGGGCCTGTCGGACGTGGTGTACCTGGAGCAGCTCACCAGCGCCCTCTACCTGGACAAGCCCGCCGACGTCGACACCTACATGCGCGTGATGAACGACCTGTGCATCACCGCGTCGCGTCCGGACGAGACGGTCCGCTTCCTCAAGGACCTGCTGGCCAAGAATTGACCCTGGTCCTCCGCGTAGCCTGCGGGCTCGCGGGAAGGTCCCCGGGCCGATGGATGTTGTGCCGGTCGCGCGGCGGCGCGCGCCGCGCGGACATCCGTTCCGGACACGAGGAGGACCGATGCTTTTCGGCAAGGAGCACGTCAAGCGCTACCAGGAGACCGACGGCGCTGAGGGGCATGACTGGAACGGCACGGTCACGTTGCTGCTGACCACCGTGGGGCGCAAGTCGGGGCAGGAGCGCACGACGCCGCTCATCTACCAGGAGGACGGCGACGACTATGTGGTCGTCGCGTCCAAGGGCGGGGCGGACGAGCATCCGCTGTGGTACCGGAACCTTGAGGCCGATCCCGAGGTGAAGGTGCAGGTGCGGGGCGACCGTTTCACCGCGCGGGCCCGTACCGCGACGCCGGAGGAGCGGCCCCGGCTCTGGAAGAAGATGACCGCGGTGTGGCCCGACTATGACGAGTACACGCGCAAGACCGACCGCGAGATCCCGGTCGTCGTCCTCGAACGTGTCTGATCCTCGACCTGACGGCTGTCCTCGGTCTTGACGCACGAATCCGGCTAGGTACGAGGGTCGTTAACCGCCCGTGCGGGGCGTGAGGCGCATTTTCGGCGCCTCACGGCTCGCGCGGGCTTTCCGCGCATCGGGGGTCGCACGCTGATGGGCCGACCGCGTAGGCACCCGATCCGCAACCTGAGGTGTCGTCAGCCCGTGCAGTCAGCCCCGCCCGAATGCGGCCCCTCCCAGCTTCCGGCTCCGCCGCCCACCCGGGCGGTGCTGAGCCTCAGGGCGGGGAGGGCCGTCGGCGCGTCTTCGACCACGTCGGTGGCCGTCCTGGCGAGTCCCTGTCGTGACCTGGCATGCCACTGTCGCGCTTGGGTGTTCCGCTCGGGCGTCCCGTCCGCCCGGTGGACGGCGACCGCCGTGAGGACGGCCGGGTGGGGCGGGTGGATGCTGGCGGTTCGCTTTCGTGGACGGCGGGTGAGCGTGTAGCGTCGGCGGCAGAACATTCGTTCGACCGATCCAGCGAGGGACCGAGGTGCCGACGTCATCGCGGGTTCACGACGACGAGCCGCTGCCGCCACGGCTGCCGCGCCGTTGGGAGATCGAGGCGGGGGCCGTCCCGGAGCCGCTGGCCGGGGGCCGGGAGCGGCGCTGGCGTCTGGACGCGGGCGGCACGTCCTACCTGCTGCGCGAGCACGCGGCGCCCGACCGCAAGCGCGTCCGGTTGCGGCATGAGGCGATGGCGGCGCTGGACGCGGCCGGTCTTCCGGTCCTCGCGCCCGTCCCCGCGCGTAACGGCAGGACGCTGGTCGTCGCGGGCGGGCGTGGATACGAGCTGTTCCCGTGGGCGTCCGGGCGGCGGCGTGACGGGCTGGAGCTGACGTTCGTGCAGTGTGAGCGGCTCGGCGCGCTGCTCGGCCGGCTGCACGCCGAACTCGACCGCGTGACGGGTCCGGTGCAGCAGAGCATGCTGGTGCCGACGTCGCGGGCGTCCGCGGCGGTCGCGGCCGTGGACGCGGCGCTCGCCGAGATCTCCGACGACGGGACGGACTTCTCGGCGTTGACCGTCCGACGGCTGCGCGAGCGGCGGGAACTGCTGGCCGGGTTCGCCGACCACCAGCCGCCGGAGATCGACACGAGCATGGTGGGGCGGCTGCACGGCGCGTTCCACCAGGGGCATCTGCGGTACGGGCGGTCGGGCGAGGTGTCGGCGGTGCTGGGGTGGGACGCGCTGAC
>NZ_JBFAOF010000674.1:0-4104 GCF_040675125.1 Spirillospora sp. NPDC049652
GCCTGCCGCAGCACCGTCCGGCGGGCGGCGGTCGAGCGGGCCCGCGAGATCATGGTGGCCTGCGCGCGCGACGACACCGCCGTCCTGGTCACCCTCACCGTCCGCCAGCTCAACCGGGACGCGGGCGTCCAGGCGACGGTGCGGGAGGCCGAGAACATCCCGCTGCTGCGGCAGAGCGGCGCCGACCACGTCGTGGTGTCGTCGGAGACGGCCGGGCGGCTGCTCGGCGTCGCGGCGCTGCACCCGCACCTCAGCGCCGTCATGGAGGACCTGCTCCAGCGCGGCAGCGGCCTGGACCTGGTCGAGCGGGAGGTCCGGCCGGAGGAGGTCGGCGGCCCGACCGGCGCGGTCGGCCAGCCGGTGGTCGCGGTCGTCCGGGACGGCCGGACGCTGCCCTACGACGCCCCCGGCTGCCACGCCCTGCGCGCCGGGGACCGGCTGATCGTCGCCCGCTCCACCGAACCCGATCCGCACGCCCGCGACGAGGAGGGCCGCTCCCTCTGACGCGCCCGCCGCCGGGGGTTCGCCTCGCCGCGCGGATTTCGGCGGAGTCACCGGAGCGGTAGGCGACTCCGGCGCGTCCAAGTGCTGACGTGGAGGGGTGGCCCGACGCCGATCCGCCGTACGCCGGAAGCGTGCGGGAACCGGTGCGGGGCGGGCATCCTGGGATGTGCCGCGGCGGTTCCGCCGCGGCCGGACCGCGTCCTATGATCGCCGTACGACAGGGCAGGTGAAGATGAGGCAGAACCGGTCGGCCGACCCGTGGAGCTCCTTCCTGCGTCCGCCCGGACGCTCGCTCGACACCGGCAGCGGCGCCGCCGGTACCGTGCCGCGTCCCGCGCCGTTCCCGGGCGGCCCCGTCGGCCGCCGCGGCGACGGCGACCCCGACGAGACCGACCTCACCGAGGCGTGCCGCCGGGTGCTGGCGCGGCTCACCGAGGCCGGGCGGCCGCAGTCGCTGGAGCAGCTGCAGCACGGCACCGGGCTCGGGCTGCTGGAGATCGCCGACGCCGTGGAGACCTTGCGCGACCGGGGGCTGGTGACGGTGGAACGCGAGATCGACGAGATCGTGCGCCTGGCGCCGCCCGGCGACGCGTGACGGGGGCCGGCCGGTCGTGACGGGGTACCTGATCACGGTCATGCTCGCCTGCCTGGTCGGCGTCGCGGAGCTGGTCAGCCGGTACCGGGACCGCCCGATCACGCTGGTCCGGGTGCCGAGCACCTGGGCCTACGTGCTGATCAACGGCGCGGCGGGCGCGGGCTCGCTGCTGCTCCTGCGCACCTTCCACTGGGAGTTCGGGGTCAAGTCGCCGCAGATGCTCGGCGCCGCGCAGGTGCTGGCCGCCAGCCTCGGCTCGATGATGATCTTCCGCAGCGCGGTGTTCACCGTCCGGGTGGGGGACGAGGACGTCGCGGTCGGCCCGTCCACCCTGCTGACCTCGCTGCTGGCCGCCGCCGACCGGGGCGTGGACCGGGTGCAGGCGCGCAGCCGCGCGCAGGACGTCGGCCGCATCATGGAGGGCGTGTCGTTCCCGCGCGCCCGGCTCGCGCTGCCGACCTACTGCCTCGGCCTGCTGCAGAACGTCTCCGCCGAGGACCAGGCCGACCTGCGCACCGCCGTGGACGCCCTCGCGGGCAGCGACATGTCGGACGGCCAGAAGACGCTCAACCTCGGCCTGCTGCTGATGAACGTCGCCGGCCCCGACGTCCTGGACGCCGCCGTCCGGACCCTGCACAAGGAGATCCGCGAGGAGGACCCGGCGGCGGACGGCGACCCGTCCGGCGAACTCCCGGACGGCCGTCCCGCCGCGATCCCCGCCCAGCGGACGCCCGACGACGGCCCGCCCACCGGGAACGGGAGAGGCCCCGCCGGGACCCGCTCGGAAGCGGACCCCGGCAGGGCCTGACCGCGGCCTGCCTGAGCGCGGCCTATCTCACCACGGCCGGCCTGAGCGCGGCCTACTTGTAGCTGTACTCGGGCGTCGGGAAGGCGCCCGTCACGACCTCGCCGGCGAACTCGCGCGCCGCGTCGCCGAGGACGGAGAACAGGTCGGCGTACTTCTTGACGAACTTGGCGGTGTGCGGGGTGAGCCCGGCCATGTCCTGCCAGACCAGCACCTGCGCGTCGGTGCCCTCGCCCGCGCCGATCCCGACCGTCGGGATGGACATCGCGGCGGTGACCCGGCGGGCCAGCTCGTCCGGGACGCACTCCAGCACGACGGAGAACGCTCCCGCGGCCTCCAGCGCCTTGGCGTCGGCCAGCAGCTGCTCGCCGTCCTCGCCGCGGCCCTGCACGCGGTAGCCGCCGAAGGCGTTCACCGACTGCGGGGTGAGGCCGAGGTGCCCCATGACCGGGATCCCGGCCGCGACCATGGCCTCGACCTGCGGCAGGATCCGGAGGCCGCCCTCGACCTTGACCGCCTGGACCTTCGCCTCCTTCATGAACCGGGTCGCGGTCGCGAGCGCCTCGGGGACGCTCGCCTGGTACGACCCGAACGGCAGGTCGGCGACGACCATCGCGCGGTGGGCGCCGCGCACGACGGCGGCGGCGAGCGGGACGAGGTCGTCCACGGTCACCGGCAGGGTGGAGTCGTAGCCGTAGACGACCATCGCGGCCGAGTCGCCGACGAGCAGGACGGGGATGCCCGCCTCGTCGAAGACGCGCGCGCTGAGGGCGTCGTAGGCGGTGAGCATGGGCCACTTCTCGTGCCGCGCCTTGGCGGCGGCGATGTCACGTACCGTCACCCGGCGGGTTCCCTTGCCGCCGTACAGGGCGGTCGGCTGGGCGGGCCCCTGCTGGGGGGACCCCTGCTGGGCGGGGGACGGCGTGGAAGCGGACACGTCAGAAGACACGGTGTACCTCCAGTCTCGAGGCGCCACGGTGGCGTACCCGGACGGAACCGATGATTCCACCTGAACAACCGCCACGGAACCCCCGGCGATTCCCGCCCCGGTCCCGGACCGCGGCGCCCGTCCGCCCGCCCGGGGGACTTTCGAAACGCTACGGTTGCGTATCTGAATTCATCGGCGTACGCTCATTCCGCAACGCTCCCGTAGCGCAATCTCTTCCCGCCTGCCCGAACCCACCCCTGTTCCCCAAGGAGCTCTGTGGATCCCCAGACCATCCAGCGGCGACGCTGGTACGTCCTCGGCGTGCTGACGGTCAGCCTGCTCGTCGTGGTCCTGGACAACACCATCCTGAACGTCGCCCTCAAGACCATCGCCGACCCGCACGAGGGGCTCGGCGCCACCCAGAGCCAGCTGGAGTGGTCGATCAACTCCTACACGCTGGTGTTCGCCGGGCTGCTGTTCACCTTCGGGGTGCTCGGCGACCGGCTCGGCCGCAAGCGGGTGCTGCTCGCCGGCATGGCGATCTTCGCCGTCGCCTCGCTCGCCTCGGCCTACGCGCAGTCGCCGACCCAGCTGATCTGGGCCCGCGCGCTGATGGGCCTCGGCGGCGCGGCGGTCATGCCGCAGACGCTGTCCATCATCACCAACGTGTTCGAGCCGAAGGAGCGGCCGCGCGCCATCGCCCTCTGGGCGGGCGCGGTCGGCCTCGGCGTCGCGATCGGCCCGATCACCGGCGGCCTGCTGCTCGCCCACTTCTGGTGGGGCTCGGTCTTCCTGATCAACGTCCCGGTCATCGTCGCGGGCGCCGCGGCGATCGTGTTCCTGGTGCCCGAGTCCCGCAACCCCGAGCGCGGCGGCCTCGACCCGTTCGGCGTGCTGCTGTCGATCATCGGCCTGGTGGCGCTGTCCTACGGCATCATCCGGGGCGGCGACAAGGGCGACTGGGGCGCGGTCGACGTGCTCCTGCCGATCGGGCTCGGCGCGCTGGTGCTGGCGGCCTTCGTCTGGCACGAGGCCCGCACCGAGCACCCGGCGTTCGACGTCCGGCTGTTCCGCGACCCGCGGCTGTCGGCGTCGGTCGCGGCGATCGCGCTGTGCTTCTTCGCCGCCGGCGGCGTGTTCTTCTTCTCCAACTTCTACATGCAGTCGGTGCGCGGGCTGAGCCCGCTGGAGTCCGGCGCGATGGTCATGCCGTTCGCGGTCGCCCAGCTGGTGTTCTCGCCGCGCAGCGCCGCCATGGTCCGCCGGTTCGGC
>NZ_JBFAOF010000675.1:0-4098 GCF_040675125.1 Spirillospora sp. NPDC049652
CGGCGGGCAGCGGCAGCGCCTGGCGCTCGCGCGGGCGGTCGTCCGCAGGCCCCGGCTGCTGGTACTGGACGACGCGACCTCGGCGGTGGACCCGCAGGTCGAGCAGCGGATCCTGGCGGGGCTGCGGGAGTCGGAGGAGAGCGGGGCGGCGACGGTGGTCGTGGTCGCCTACCGGAAGGCGACGATCGCGCTGGCCGACGAGGTGGTGTTCATCGAGCACGGCCGCGTCGCCGCGCGGGGCCCGCACGCGGAGCTGCTGGAACGCTCCGAGGGCTACCGGAACCTGGTGAACGCCTACGAGCGGGCCGAGGCCGAGCAGGAGGCCCTCGACGCCGAGGCCGAGGCCGGCGCGGTCGCGGGCGGCGAGGACGAGAGTGTGGAGACCGGCGGAGTGGGAGACAGGGCATGACCGCGCTGAGTGAGGCCGCCGCGAGCGAGAGCGCGCTGAGCACGCTGCGGCGGGGGCTGCGGATCGGCCCCGAGTTCCGGGCCGGGCTGGCCGGGACGCTGCTGCTGGCACTGGTCGCGACGGCGGGCCGGATCGTGGTCCCGGTCGCGGTGCAGCAGGTGATCGACAGGGGGCTGGGGAAGGACGGCGGCCATCCGGACCTGCCGTTCATCCGGACGGCGGTGGCGCTGTGCGCGGTCGGCGTGCTGATCACGGCCGTCTGCGCGTACCTGATGAACATCCGGCTGTACAAGAGCAGCGAGACCGGGCTGGCGGCGCTGCGGGTGCGGGCGTTCCGGCACGTCCACGACCTGTCGATGCTGACGCAGAGCGGGGAGCGCCGCGGCGCCCTGGTGTCCCGGGTCACCGGCGACGTCGACCAGATCAGCCAGTTCATGCAGTTCGGCGGACTGATGATCATCGTGTCGGCCGGGCAGCTGGTGGTGGCGAGCGTGCTGATGGCGGTCTACTCGTGGCCGCTGATGCTGCTGGTGTGGGTCTCGTTCGTCCCGCTGGCGTGGGCGCTGCGCCGGTTCCAGCGGATGATCTCCGCCGCGTACACCCGGGTCCGCGAGCGCACCGGCGACCTGCTGTCGGTGGTCAGCGAGAGCGTGGTCGGCGCGGCGGTGATCCGCGCGTACGGCGCGGAGGAGCGCACCGCGCGCCGGGTGGACGAGACGGTGGACGCGACCCGGGCCGCGCAGACCCGCGCGCAGGGGCTGATCGCCATGACGTTCCCGTCCAGCGAACTCGTCGCGGCGCTCGCGACGTCCGCCGTGGTGGTGTGCGGGACGCTGCTCGGCCTCGGCGGGCACCTGTCCGCGGGCGAGCTGATCGCGTTCCTGTTCCTGGTGACGCTGTTCGTGTCGCCGATGCAGACCGCGACCGAGGTGCTGAACGACGCGCAGAACGCGATCGCGGGCTGGCGGCGGGTGCTGTCGGTGCTGGACACCGAGCCGGACGTCGCCGACCCCGGCGCGGACGGCGAGACGCTGCCGCGCGGGCCGATCGAGGTCGAGTTCGCGGGGGTCGGGTTCGCCTATCCGGGCGGGCCGCCCGTCCTGCACGGGGTGGACGCGCGGATCGCGCCGCGCTCGCGGGTGGCGATCGTCGGGGAGACCGGCTCGGGCAAGACGACCTTCGCCAAGCTGCTGACGCGGCTGATGGACCCCGTCGAGGGCGAGGTGCGGGTGGACGGGGTGCCGCTGCGCCGCGTCCGGTTCTCGTCGCTGCGGGAGCGGATCGTGATGGTGCCGCAGGACGGGTTCCTGTTCGACGCGTCGCTGGCCGACAACATCCGGTACGGCCGCGCGGACGCCTCGGACGCCGACCTGCGGCTGGCGCTCACCGAGCTGGGCCTGGCGGACTGGCTGGACGGCCTTCCGCAGGGCCTGGCGACGCCGGTGGGGCAGCGCGGCGAGTCGCTGTCGGCGGGTGAGCGGCAGCTGGTCGCGCTCGCCCGCGCCTACATCGCCGACCCGGACCTGCTGGTGCTGGACGAGGCGACCTCGGCGGTGGACCCGGCGACGGAGGTGCGCATCCAGCGCGCCCTGGACGGCGTGACCCGGGGCCGGACGGCCGTGTCGATCGCGCACCGGCTGTCCACGGCCGAGGCGGCGGACGAGGTCATCGTGTTCGACAAGGGCCGGATCGTGCAGCGCGGGCCCGCGTCCGAGCTGGTCAAGGAGCCCGGCGTGTACGCCGACCTGCACGCGTCCTGGGTGGCGCAGCGCAAGATCTGACGGGGTTCTCAGCAAGGGTTCGGCAGGGGGTTCGGCAGGGGTTCGCGGCCGGTCCGGCGGGGTACGGACGGGTCGCGGCCCGGGAAAGCACTTGCCCGATATCTGGTCGAGTGCGCATTCTGGCGGGGTGAACAACGAGGTCGTGGTGGAATCGGCGAGCACCCTTCACGGGCAGCTCCAGCGTGGACTCGGCAGGGCGGCGCGCCGCGCCGCCGAGCGGCCCGGCGCCGGTGAGTACGTGTACGACTGTGTGCGCCGGGACCCCCGGTGGGACGGTCGGTGCGAGTCTCGCGGCCTGTACTACGCGCGGTTGATGGTCGATCTCGAGTTGCCGGTCGGGCCGGTCGCCGAGCACCTGTTCGACCCGGCCGACCAGGCCGACGAGGACGTCCGGCAGCCCGGCCGCCGGGTCGGGCTCGCGCTGGAGACGCTGGCGGACCTGGTCCGGCTGAGCCGCCGCGAGGCCGCCGAGCCGCTGCGCCGGTACGCCGACGGCGGCGCGCACTGGTTCGACGCGCTGTCGCTGCTGGTCGGGCTGCGGGACCCGGCGCTGGCCTGGGACCTGGACGACCTGGCCGACGGGCGCTGCGACGACCACGAGCTGGCGGAGCTGGCGGCGCTCCAGGCGGGCAATCCGGTGCTGGAGATGTGGGCGGCGCGCAAGCCGCGCATCGCGGCCGCGGTCGAGGAGCAGCGCGGCCGGCTCGCGCGGCGTCCGGTGGGGCCGCGGCGCGGTCCGGGCGACCGGCTCGCGCGCTTCGGAGGGGCCGCCCGGGTGGGCGGCGGTGACGGCGGGCCCTCCGACACCGAGCTGGTCGAGCTGGCCCGCCAGGGCGACGACGTCTCGGTGGCGGCCCTGTTCGAGCTGGGCCGCAGACGCGTCCCCGCGCTGCTCGACCTGGCCGAGGAGCTGCTGCCGCAGCGCCGGCCGCGGTGGATAGGAGCCGTCGGCAAGGCGGTCGAGTTCTACGGCCCCGAGGCCCTCCCCCGGGCGCGCGAGTGGGCGTCGTCCTCCGGGCCCTGCGCGTACGTCGGCCTCCGCATGATCGCCAACCACGGCACCCGCCAGGACATCCCCCTGCTCATGGACGAGCTGACCGACGCCCTCGAACGCGGCGACTGGGGCGCGGCGGCCGAGCCCGTCGAGGGCCTCGGCCGGCTGCGCGCCGGGCAGGCCGTCCCGCTGCTGAAGTCGGCCTGGACCGGCACCGAGTACGCGCACCTGCGGCGCCGCGTCCTGACCGCGCTGGTCCGCACCGCCCCGCACACCGCCGAGGCCTACTCGGTCGAGGGCCTGTGGGACTGCGAGGAGCCGGTCCGGCGGACGGCCGCCGAGGCGGCGCCGATCACCGAGGAGACCCGGACCCGGTTGCAGCGCCTCCAGCACGACGCGCCCGAGAGTCCCGAGGTGCGCGCGTCCGCCGCGGCCCGCCTCGCGCACTGACCGCCCCGCGCCCCACCGCCTGATCGTTTCCTGGTGCGGCGGGGGCACGCGGGCACTAGGATTCGCTCATGCGTTCGATCAGCGTCGCCGAGCGGCGGGCCCGCCTCGGCATCCGGCACCGGCTCGCCGCGAGCGGGCGCACCGAGGACCCCCTGGCGATCGCCCGGTCGCTGACCGCGCTGCACGCGACCGACCCCGCCTCGGTGTTCCTGCAGGTCGCGGCGCGCAGCCGCACCGCGGAGCCGGGGCACGTCGAGAAGGCGCTCTACGACGACCGGACGCTGCTGCGCCTCCTGGCGATGCGCCGGACGATGTTCGTCGTCCCGACCGACTTCCTGCCCGCGCTGCAGGCGGCCGTCGCGGGCCCGCTCTCCGAGGGGCCGTGAGGGGGGTGTAGGTGTCGGGGCGGCGGGTTTCGTAGAAGGGGAAGAGGGTGAGCCAGTCGCGGCGCTGGTCCAGGTCCA
>NZ_JBFAOF010000676.1:0-4090 GCF_040675125.1 Spirillospora sp. NPDC049652
GCGCGAACCGCTGCTGGCCGGCGCCGGCGCCGCCGCGGCCGTCGTGGATCCGGTAGGTCCCGGCGCTGTGCCAGGCCATCCGGACCATGAACGGGCCGTAGTTGCCGAAGTCCGCGGGCCACCAGTCCTGGGAGGTGGTCAGCACCTCGGCGATGTCGCGCTTCACCGCGGCCAGGTCGAGGGACTGGAACGCGGCGGCGTAGTCGAAGTCCTCGCCCAGCGGGTTGGCCACCGCCGGGTTCTTCGCGAGGATCTTCAGGTTGAGGCGCTCGGGCCACCACTGGTGGTTGCCGCCGCCCTGGGTCGGGTGCGGGGCGCGGGTGTGCGCGACCGGGCATTCTCCGCTGGTGTTCTGGTTCTCTGCCATGGTGGCACCCTTCGGGAACTAGGCCGGTGAGGAACTCTGAGCGGGGGACGAACTCTGCGCGGGGGAGGGACGCTGCGCGGTGGAGCAGGAGGGGCACAGGCCCCAGAAGGTGACCTCGGCCTCGTCGATGGCGAAGCCGTGGTCGTCGGAGGGGGTCAGGCAGGGGGCCGGCCCGACGGCGCAGTCGACGTCGGCGACCGCGCCGCACGAGCGGCACACGACGTGGTGGTGGTTGTCGCCGACGCGCCCCTCGAACCGCGCCGGGCTCCCGGCGGGTTCGATCCGCCGGACGAGCCCGGCGGCGGCGAGCGCGTGCAGCGCTTCGTAGACGGCTTGCAGGGAGATGTGCCCGACCCGGTCCCGGACCCCGGAGGCGATGGCCTCCACCCCGAGGTGGTCACCGGTGCGGACGGTCTCGAGCAGCGCGACGCGGGCGGCCGTCACGCGGAGGCCGGCACCGCGCAGCTCCTCGGCGATGGTCGGGGGCTGCGGTGCGCTCATACCGGTCAACCTACGCGCATTAACCTGAATAGTTCAAGAGAACGAATGAGACAAGTTTCTCTTCGGGTGTCCGCCGGCCCGGGGCGGGCGGCGCGCGGCCGCGGGGTCAGCCGAGCTCGGCGAGCATGCCGAGGACGCCGACGAGGTGGCGGCGCAGGACCTCGGGGTCGTCGAAGTCGTAGGGGCCGCGGATCAGCACGATCGACAGCGTGACCCGGAACAGGGCGTCGGTCAACAGGGTGACGTCGACCGGCGGGATGCGCCCCGCCTCGATGTGCCTGCGCAGGATCGGCTCGGCCAGGCCGGCGATGCGCCGGATGGGGCCGCCCGCGTTCAGCGTGAACTCGGGCAGGATGATCTCGGGCACGTCGCGCAGGGCGGCGGTCAGCAGCCCGTGGCCGCGCACGTAGCCGACCACGAAGACCAGCAGGTCGGTGGCGTAGTCGGCGGACCAGACCATGTTCTCCAGGCGCGGCGCCAGCGCCTGCAGGAAGCGGGTGAGCTCGCGCTGCACCAGGGCGTGCCTGATGTCCTCGACCGTGCCGCCGTACTTGTAGAGCGTCGGGCGCGAGACGCCCGCCTTGCGGGCGATCGCCGACAGGATGCGGCCGGAGGCGAACCCGCCCTCGATCAGGCACTCGGCCGCGGCGTCCAGGATCCGCTCGCGCATCTCCCCGGCCGTCGGACGCGTCCCCTCGGACACCTTGCCGTCCGGCCCGCGCACCCCGTCCCCCCTCGCTCCGCCCATCGCTCCGAGTGTCCCACATCACCGCCGCGGGAAGATCGTCCGGCCTTGACCCGCAAGTGACCAGGTACTTACAGTCGACCAGCGAACTGTAAACGAACTCGCGGGCGGAGGCGGTCGGGATGACGATCGACCAGGACTACCGGGACACGCTGCGCGTCCTGTCCGAAGGATCGGTGGCGCGGCGCTTCGATCCCTACCTCGACATCGACTGGGACGCGCCGGAGTTCCGCATCGACGCCGACGATCCGCGCTGGATCCTGCCGGACTGCGACCCGCTCGGCGCGCACCCCTGGTACAAGGCGCAGCCGGAGCGGCGGCGGATCGAGATCGGGATGTGGCGGGTCGCCAACATCCAGAAGGTCGGGCTGCAGTTCGAGAGCGTGCTGATCCGCGGCATGATGCAGTACGCGATGCGGCTGCCGAACGGGACGCCGGAGTTCCGCTACTGCCTCCACGAGATGACCGAGGAGTGCAACCACATCCAGATGTTCCAGGAGCTGGTCAACCGGACCGGCCTGCCCGTCCCCGGGATGCGCGCCGACTACCGCCGCACCTCGCACTTCTGGCATCTGGCCGCGTACCTGCCGATCGTCTTCTTCATCGGGATCCTGGCCGGCGAGGAGCCGATCGACCACTTCCAGAAGGAGGCCATCCGGGGCGACCGCGAGCTGCCCCCGGCGGTGCGCCGCACCATGGAGATCCACATCGCCGAGGAGGCGCGGCACATCTCGTTCGCGCACCGCTTCCTGCACGAGAAGGTGCGGCGGCAGGGCCGGATCGGCCGGGGCGCGACCTCGCTGGCCTACCCGGTGATCATGCGCTGGCTGGCGGGCGCGATCATGAACCCGCCGCGCGACCTGGAGAAGCGGTTCGGCATCCCGCGCCGGGTCATGAAGGAGGCGTTCTGGGACAGCCCCGCCTCCCGCGAGATCCTGCGCGGCTACTTCGGCGACGTCCGGATGCTCGCCGCCGAGCTCGGCCTGATGAACCCCGTCTCCGCCCGGCTGTGGAAGGCCCTGAAGATCGACGGCCGCCCGTCCCGGTACCGCGGCGAACCGCACCGCCCCGCCCGCACCACGGCCGCCTGACCCGCCGCCTTCCGAACCGCAGCCTTCGCAACACCCGCCTGAAACACCGCCGACCTGGGCCCCCGCCCGCCCGAGCCGAAAGTCCCCCCCATGCCCCACGTGGTCACGCAGTCCTGCTGCAACGACGCCTCGTGCGTCCACGCCTGCCCGGTGAACTGCATCCACCCCACGCCCGACGAGCCCGACTTCGGCACCGCGGAGATGCTCTACATCGACCCCGCGGCCTGCGTGGACTGCGGGGCGTGCGTGTCCGCGTGCCCGGTCGGGGCGATCAAGCCGCACGGGAAGCTGGACGGGGCCCAGCTGCCCTTCCTGGAGATCAACGCCGACTTCTACAAGGACGGCCGCGCCCGGGGCGGCATCCTCGCCCCCCACGAGCCGCCGCTGCACGTGACCGCCCGCGAGCCGCTCCGCGTGGCGATCGTCGGGTCCGGGCCGTCGGCGATGTACGCCGCCGACGAGGTCCTGACGATCCCCGGCGCGCGGGTGGACGTCTACGAACGCCTGGCGACCCCCTACGGCCTGGTCCGGACGGGCGTCGCCCCGGACCACGCCGGGACCCGGCAGGTCACCGAGGTCTTCGACCGGATCTCCCGCGAGGACGGCTTCCGGCTCCACTTGGGCGTGGAGATCGGCGGCCGGGTCGCCCACGCCGACCTGCTGCGGGACCACCACGCGGTGGTCTACGCGACCGGGGCGTCCTCGGACCGCCGCCTGGAGATCCCCGGCGCGGCCGGCGTGGCGACCGCGACCGAGTTCGTGGCCTGGTACAACGGCCACCCCGACCACGCGGGCCACCGCTTCGACCTCTCCCACCGCCGGGCCGTGGTCATCGGGAACGGCAACGTGGCGCTGGACGTGGCCCGCATCCTCACCACGCCGCCCGCCGACCTCGCGCGGACGCCGATCTCCCGCGCCGCGCTGGACGTCCTGCGGGACAGCGCGATCGAGGAGGTCGTGGTGGTCGGCCGCCGGGGCCCCGCGGTTTCGGCGTTCACCCTCGCCGAACTCGTCGGGCTGCGCGCGAGTGTGGACGTGACCGTCCCGTCCGCCGACCTGGTGGGCCTGGACGACGCCGTCCTGAAGCACCGTACGATCCGCGAGCTCGGCCGCGAGCCGGGCCGCGCGTTCGGTGGCGAGGTAGACCATGAGCCGCCGGGTGGGAAGCGCGTGACCCTCCGCTACCTGCTCGCCCCCGCCGAGGTCACCGGCACCGGCGTCACGTTCACCCGCAACGCCCTGCGCGTCGAGGACGGCCGGACCACGACCGTCCCGACCGGCGAGACCGAGCACCTGGAGGCGGGCCTCGTGCTGTCCTCCATCGGCTACCGCGCCCGGCCGCTGCCCGGCCTGCCGTTCGACGACCGGCGCGCGGTCGTGCCGAAC
>NZ_JBFAOF010000677.1:0-4085 GCF_040675125.1 Spirillospora sp. NPDC049652
CGACTACCTGGTCGGCGAGCGGGTCCTGGAGGCGGCGGGCGATCGAGACCGCGCCGCGCAGCGACACGTCCATGCCGGGCAGCTCGCGGGCGGCGTAGGCGGACGCCGAGTACACCGACGCGCCCGCCTCCGACACCATGATCTTGGTGAGCTTCAGGTCCGGGTTGGCGGCGATCAGGTCGGCGGCGAGCTTGTCGGTCTCCCGGGACGCGGTGCCGTTGCCGATCGCGATCAGGTCGACCCGGTGCTCCTTCGCCAGCTTGGCGAGGGTCGCGAGGGAGGCGTCCCACTGGCGGCGCGGCTCGTGCGGGTAGATCGTGTCGGTCGCGACGACCTTGCCGGTGCCGTCCACGACGGCGACCTTCACGCCGGTGCGCAGGCCCGGGTCGAGGCCCATGGTCGTGCGGGTGCCGGCGGGTGCGGCGAGCAGCAGGTCCTTGAGGTTGCCGGCGAAGACGCGGACGGCCTCGTCCTCGGCGTCCTGGCGCAGCCGGGTGCGCAGGTCGATGCCGAGGTGGACCAGGATGCGGGTGCGCCAGGCCCAGCGGACGGCGTCCTGGAGCCACTTGTCGGCGGGCCGCCCCTGGTCGCTGATCCGGAACCGCGCGGCGATCTCGGTCTCGTAGCCGGACCGGGCGGCCGGGTCGGCGTCCTCCGCCTCCGGCTGCAGGTCGAGGTCGAGGACCTCCTCCTTCTCGCCCCGGAACAGGGCGAGGATGCGGTGCGAGGGCAGCTTGGCGAACGGCTCGGCGAAGTCGAAGTAGTCGGAGAACTTCGCGCCCGCCTCCTCCTTGCCCTCGCGGACCTTGGCGACGACGCGCCCGGTGTTCCACATGCGCTCGCGCAGGGCGCCGATGAGGTCGGCGTCCTCGGCGAACCGCTCGACCAGGATGGCGCGGGCGCCCTCCAGCGCGGCGGCTGCGTCGGCGACGCCCTTCTCGGCGTCCACGTACCCGGCGGCGGCCTCGGCCGGGTCGTGGGACGGGTCGTCCAGCAGCAGCTCGGCGAGCGGCTCGAGGCCGGCCTCGCGGGCGATCTGCGCCTTGGTGCGGCGCTTGGGCTTGTACGGGAGGTAGATGTCCTCCAGCCGCGCCTTGGAGTCGGCCGCGGTGATCTGGGCGCGCAGCTCGTCGGTGAGCTTCCCCTGGCCCTCGACGGACTCCAGGATCGCGGCGCGCCGCTCGTCCAGCTCGCGGAGGTAGCGCAGCCGCTCCTCCAGGTCGCGGAGCTGGGTGTCGTCGAGCGCGCCGGTCGCCTCCTTGCGGTACCGGGCGATGAACGGGACGGTGGATCCGCCGTCGAGCAGCTCGACGGCGACCCGCACCTGCCCCTCCCTGACGCCGAGCTCCTCGGCGATCCGCGCGGTGATGGGCCGCGGTGCGGCCTGCTCGGCGGCGGCGTTCTGGCTGGTGACTGTCACGTGTCGGTTCGCTTTCTCCCCTGGATGTCGCCCGAGCATTGTCCAGGAAGCGGGGCCGCTTGTCGCGTCAGCCCCGGTTCCCGAACGGACTCGTCCGGGAACCGGGGCGTGACCGGCGCCGACCAGGGGACGGGGGGCCGGGGCGGGCGTCAGCCGACCGGGGCGCGCTGGGAGGTCCGGTCGCCGCGCGCGGGGAGCCGCCGGGACAGCGGGCCCGGCCACCAGTTCGCCCGGCCGAGCAGCACCATCGCGGCGGGCAGGACGACGATCCGGATCACCACCGCGTCGATCAGGACGGCGACCGCGAGCCCGACGCCCATCTCCTTCATGTCCGTCAGGCGGAGCGCCCCGAAGATCGCGAACACCGAGATCATGATGACCGCGGCGCTGGTCACCGTGCCGGCCGAGCCGGTGATCCCCTCCTCGACGGCGCGGCGGGTCGGCAGCCCGGCGCGGGCGGCCTCGCGGATCCGGCTGACCAGGAAGACGTGGTAGTCCATCGACAGGCCGAACAGGACGGCGAACAGGAACAGCGGGATCCAGGCGACGATCGCGCCGGTGCTGCGGAAACCGAGCGCGCCCTCCAGCCAGGTGTGCTGGAAGACCAGGACGAGCGCGCCGAACGAGGCGCCCACCGACAGCAGGTTGACCAGGATCGCGGTCAGCGCGACCACGACCGAGCGGAACATCACGGCCATCATCAGGAAGGTGAGGCCGAGGACGAACCCGACGACCAGCGGCATCCGGTCGGTCATCCGGCGGCCGAAGTCGACCGACGCGGCGGCGTCGCCGCCGACCCAGTGCCCGGCTCCGGCGACCCGTCCGACCGTGGCGGGGAGGAGGTCGTCGCGCAGTTCGGCGACCGCGTCGCGGGCCTGGCCGCTGTTCATGCCGTACGGGGTGGAGAGGGTGAGCGTCTGGACGCGGCCGTCCGCGGAGGCGCGGATGTCGGGGCGCGGTCCGCGGGCGACGAACAGCCGGTCGCCGGCGGTGCGGGACGCCAGGTCGGTCAGGGCGGCGCGCGCGGCGCGGGCCTGCTCCGGGGCCGTCCGGACGACGATCTGGTGCTCGGTCGAGCGGTCCGGGAACGCGGCGACGAGCCGGTCGTAGGTGCGCAGCGCCGGGATGGCGCGCGGGAGCTGGTCGGTGGTGGTCGGCTGCAGCTTCATGCCGAGCGCCGGGACGGCCAGGGCGCCGAGCGCGGCGACGGCGAGCAGGAGCGTGACCGCCGGGTGCCGCAGGGCGGGGCGCAGCAGGGCGGGCCAGAGCCGGGGGTTCTCGCGGGTCGCGGTCAGCCGCCACAGCACCGGGACGCGCGGCCGGTCGACGCGCGGGCCGAGCTTGCCGAGGACGGCGGGCAGCACCGTCACCGAGCCGAGCATGGCGACCGCGACGACGATGATCGCGGCGACCGCGAGCGAGGTGAAGATGACGTTGCCGGCGAGGAACAGCCCGGCCATCGCGACGATCACCGCGACGCCGGACACGAGGACGGCGTGCCCGGAGGTCGCGGCGGCGATCTCGACGGCGTCCCGGTGGTGCGCGCCGCGCAGCCGCTCCTCGCGCTCGCGGCGCAGGTAGAACAGCGAGTAGTCGACGCCGACGGCCATCCCCATGAGCATGGTCATGCTGCTGGCGGTGTCGTACATCGGGACGAGGTGGGAGACCAGCGCGGTGAGCCCGGTCGCGCCGGCGATCGCGGTGATCGCGAGCAGCAGCGGGACACCGGCGGCGATCAGCGCGCCGAACGCCACGAGCAGGATCAGCAGGGTCACCGGGAAGCCGATGCCGTCCGCCCGGACCAGGTCGTCGGCGACCAGCTTCGTCATGCCCTGGCCCATGGACGCGGCGCCGGTCTGCTCGACGCGCAGGCCGGGGTGCCGCTTCTGCACCTCGGCGGTCCGGTCGAGCAGCGGCTGGACGCGGTCCTTGGCGGTCAGCGGGTCGCCGGCCATGGTCACCGGGACCATGAGGGCCGTGCCGTCCTTGCTCGGGACGGCCGCGTCCACCTTCGCGACCTGCGGGATCCCGCGCAGGGCGGCGGTCGCCTCGGCGGCGGCCCGGTCCGCGTCGGCGCGGGGCAGCGGCCCGCTCCGGGCCGTGATGAGCACGCTCTCCACGGCGGGCGGGGTCACGCCGTGGGAGTGCGCGACGCGTCCGGCCTTGCCCGCCTCCCCCGCGGCCTGGTCGAGGTCGGTCGCCTTGTTGGTGCCGAGGGCGCCCCCGAGCACCGTGCACGCCACCACGAAGACGATCCACAACCCGATCGCCCGCCACGGGTGTCCCGCGCTCCAGCGGGCCACCCCCACTGTCACCGATCGCCTGCTCATGTGCCCGGCGCCCTTCCGTCCGACTGTCAACGACGGTTCGATGCTCGTGCGGCGCGGGCGTCCGCACAGTGGGTCCACGCCCTCCGCGGGGTAGGCGAAAGTCCACCTCCGGGAAGGGGGGTCTGGGCCCACTGCCCGGGCTGCGCCGTCCGGGCACAATGAGCGTGTGAACGGCGATGCGCACGACCGGACGGCCCCCGCCGGCGGCCTGGCGGTGGCCCGCAGCCTGGCGCAGGCGGTGCTGGCCCAGATCGCGAACCTGCCGCTGGCGATCCTGCTGCTGGGGTCGCTGGCGCTCGTCCCGCTCGGGGTGGGGCTGGCGCTGCTGCCGCCGG
>NZ_JBFAOF010000678.1:0-4081 GCF_040675125.1 Spirillospora sp. NPDC049652
CCCGCCGGCCCTCGCCCACCGCGAGTGGAAGGACGGCAAGCCGGACAAGCCGCTGCCGCTCGTCATCGCGCTGCACGGCGGCCTCGCCAACATGTAGCGGATGGAGTCGTCCCGGCAGGCGGCGCAGACCTGGTTCGACCTGGCGGAGCTGCTCGCCGAGAACGGCTCTCCGGACGACGACCGGCTCGCCGCCTACGGACGCGCGCTGGCCTGCGCGGGAGTCTGACATCTCCGGTGCTTCCGAATCTTGATCTTTAACCCGGCCTTCCCGGCATAATGTCGCCCGGCGAGGGATGGTCGGGGGAAGGGTCCGGGGGATGTTCGGTGTGGTGCGGCCGTGCCGCCATGTGCTGGCGGGCGGTCTGTTCGAGGAGTGGATGGCCCACCTGTGCGGGCTGTGCCTGACCCTGCGGCGTGAGCACGGGCAGGCCGCCCGGATGGTCACCAACTACGACGGCCTGATCGTCTCGGTGCTGGTGGAGGCGCAGGCGCCGGAGACGTCCCCGCGCCGCGCGGCCGGGCCGTGCGCGCTGCGCGGCATGCGCGGCGCGCAGGTCGTCCGCGCGCAGGCGGAGGGCGCCCGGCTGGCCGCCGCGACGTCCCTGCTGCTGGCGGCCGGCAAGACCCGCGACCACGTCGCCGACGGGGACGGCCCGTACGCGCGCCGGCTGGTCGCGGCGGCGGCGTCCCGGATGGCCGACCGCTGGGACGAGGCGGGCGCGCGGACCGGCGCGGCCGTCGGGTTCGACCCGTCCGTGCTGCGGGACGCCGTCGCGCGTCAGCCCGAGTTGGAACGCGCCACGGGGCTCGGGCTGCTGGAGCTGACCGAGCCCACCGAGACCGCGACGGCCGCGGTGTTCGCGCACACGGCCGTGATCGCCGGACGCGAGGGCAACGCCGAGGCGCTGTCGGAGGCGGGACGCTTCTTCGGACGCCTAGCGCACCTGATCGACGCCGTCGAGGACATCGAGGAGGACGCCGCCGCCGGCGCGTTCAACCCGCTGCTCGCGACCGGCACGTCCCCGGCCGAGGCCCGCCGCGTCTGCGACGACGCCCTGCGCGGCCTGCGGCTGGCGCTGGCGGACGTGGAGATGGAGAAGCCGCGGCTCGTCCGGGCCCTGCTGAACCGGGAGATCGGGCGCACGGTCGACCGCGTCTTCGCCCCGTACCCCGAGGCGCGGCGCAAGCACAGCGCCTCTTGCAAGGCGCCGAAGTCCGCGCACGACGAGGACGTGAGCGTCCAGTTCCAGCGCG
This sequence comes from Spirillospora sp. NPDC049652, assembly GCF_040675125.1. Lineage (NCBI taxonomy): Bacteria > Bacillati > Actinomycetota > Actinomycetes > Streptosporangiales > Thermomonosporaceae > Spirillospora > Spirillospora sp. NPDC049652. Next base: position 1,255 of record NZ_JBFAOF010000678.1, read on the forward strand.
TCGAGGACGCGCACGGCGAACTCCCCAGGGCTCAGTTCCCGCCGCCCGGTGGTCACCAGCCGTATCCGCCGCAGGGGCAGCCGTACCCGCAGCAGCCGTATCCGCCGCAGTATCCGCAGGGCCAGTACCCGCAGGGGCAGTACCCGCAAGGGCAGTACCCAGGCCGGCAGCCGCAGCCCGGCTACGGGCAGGGATACGGGCCTCCGCCCGGCCAGCCTCCGCACGGCGGCGGCGGTGGCGGCGGTGGTGGCTGGTTCCCGGGTGGGCCGGGGCACGGCGGTCACGGTCACGGGCCCCGGCAGAGGCCGCCGCGCCCGCCCTGGCCGATTCCGTGCTTCACCGGGACGCTCGTCTGTGTGACCTGCGGGCTGTACCAGCCGGCATGGAGCGAGTGGAAGGGCCGGTCGTGGGACGACCGCTGCGTGGTCACCCGGGAGTGCGAGTGCAGTGACTGCTCGTGCTGCGATTGCGGATGCTGCGGCAGCGGCAACGGCAGCGGCAGCAGTGGAGGCGGGTGCTGCGACTGCGACTGCGGGTGCTGTGACTGCGGCTGCGGGAACTGACCGCTGAGGCGTCCGTCCCGGCATTGACCAAGCGATCGCTTGGTGAAACGCTCGGGACGTGCCGCACGCGACCTTCGCCGAGACGCTGCTCGCGCGGTCCGGGGATCCCCGTCCGGGCCTGTTCTTCGAGGACGAGGCGTACCGCTGGGACGAGGTGGTCCGCGCCGCCCGGGCGCGGGCGGCGCTCGCGCCCGGCCTGTGCCCGCGCCCGGACGGCCGCTCCCGCCACATCGGGGTGCTCCTGGAGAACACCCCCGAGTTCGTGTTCTGGATCGGGGCCGCCGCGCTGGCGGGCTGCACGCTGGTCGGGATCAACCCGACCCGGCGCGGCGCGGGGCTCGCGGCCGACATCCGGCACACCGACTGCGACGTGATCCTCACCGACGCGGCGCACGCCCCGCTGCTGGACGGCCTGGACCTCGGCGTCCCCGTCCACCGCGTCGACTCCGCCGCATACCTCGCGGCACTGCCGTCCGACCCGCCGGAGACCGTTCCGGCGGCGGATCCGGCGGACCGGCTGCTCCTGCTGTTCACCTCCGGCTCCACCGGCGCGCCGAAGGCCGTGTCCTGCGGGCAGGGCCGGCTCGCCGGCATCGGGTCCAACGCCTCGAACATGGGCATCGAGCGTGACTCGGTCACCTATGCCGCGATGCCCTTGTTCCACGGCAACTCGGTCATGGCGAACCTCGCCATGGCCACCCACGCGGGCGCGGCCGTCGCGCTGCGCCGCAGGTTCTCCGCGTCCGGCTTCCTCCCGGACGTCCGGCGGTACGGCGTCACCTACTTCAACTACGTCGGACGCGCCCTCGCCTACGTCCTCGCCACCCCCGAACGCCCGGACGACGCCGACAACACCCTCGCCACGGCGTTCGGCACCGAGGCGTCCGCCCAGGACATGGCCCGGTTCGGGCGGCGGTTCGGCTGCCGGATCATCGAGGGCTACGGCTCCAGCGAGGGCGCGATCGCCATCCACAAGGTCCCCGGGACCCCGCCGGACGCCCTGGGCGTGCCGCGCCCGGGCGTCGAGGTCGCGATCCTGGACCCGGCGACGGCCGCAGAGTGCCCACCCGCCCGGTTCGCCCCCGACGGCTCCCTGCGCAATCCGGACGAGGCCATCGGGGAGATCGTCGGGCTCAACGTCGCGGCGTCCTTCGAGGGCTACTACAACAACCCGGAGGCCGACGCCGAGCGCGTCCGCGGCGGCCTCTACTGGAGCGGCGACCTCGGCTACCGGGACGCCGCCGGCTACCTCTACTTCGCCGGGCGCACCGCCGACCGGCTCCGCGTGGACGGCGAGAATTTCGCCGCCGCGCCCGTCGAGCGCGTCCTCGCGCGCTGGGAGCCGGTGGTCATGTGCGCCGTCTACCCCGTCCCCGACCCCCGGACGGGCGACCAGGTCATGGCCGCCCTCGAACTGGACGGACGGCCCTTCGCCCCGGACGCCTTCGCGGCCTTCCTCGCCGCCCAGCCCGACCTCGGGACCAAGTGGGCCCCGAGGTTCGTCCGCGTCGTCGAGTCGATGCCGCTCACCGCGACCGGCAAGCTGGACAAGCGCCCCCTGCGCCGCCGGCGCTGGGACGTCGGCGGCGTCGGCGTCGGGGGCGAGAACGCGGCCGGGGACGGGGAAGGCGTGTGGTGGCGTCCCGGCCGTGACCTGGCCTACCGTCCGCTGGACGCCGCGTCCGCCGAGGCCGTCCGCGCCGAGTTCGCCGAGCACGGCCGCGCGCACGTCCTGAGCGCCCTCTGAACGGGCCCGGCCGCCCGACCCCGATCAACGACCCGGAGCGCGGCCATCGCGCAGCGTCAGTAGGGTGGTGGAGGCCCACCCGTTCGACTCTGGAGACATCCGGCCCGCCATGAAGACCTCCATCCCGCGCCGGCTCGGCCTGCTCGCCGCGCTGGTCACGGTGCTGACGACGGCGTTCGGCGCGGCGCTGAGCACGCCCGCGCTGGCCCACACCCGCCTGGTGGGCAGCACCCCGGCCCGCGACGCCGCCGCCGCCTCGGTCACCGAGGTGAAGCTGGTGTTCAGCGACCGGATCAGCTTCGCGAAGGTCCTGGTCAAGGACAGGGCGGGCAAGCAGTACCAGTCCGGCGCCGCCCGCCACGAGGGCACCGGGGTCACGCAGCCGCTGACCGGTCCGCTGCCGTCCGGCGCGTACACCATCGCCTACGCCGTCGTCGGCGAGGACGGCCACCGCGTCGAGGGCTCCGACCTGACCTTCACCGCCCAGGGCGGCGCCCAGCCCAACGGGGCCCAGCCC
>NZ_JBFAOF010000679.1:0-4075 GCF_040675125.1 Spirillospora sp. NPDC049652
CCTCCATTTCCCGCCCCGCCGTCCCGGCCCGCCGACCGGGCCGTCAGGCGCGCGCGGCCGCCGCCTCGGTGACATGGGCGGCGGACGCGGCCAGGCGGTCCAGAGCGGCCTCGACGTCCGCGACCAGGCGCCCGTCGCGCTTGACGACGCGTCCGGCCACCAGGACGGTGTCCACGGCGCGCGTGTCGGCGTACAGGACGACCGTGGCCACCGGGTCGTGGACGGGCGCGACCCCCGGCAGGTCCGGGCGCAGCAGGACCAGGTCCGCCTGCCGTCCCGGCGCGATCTCCCCGGTGACGTCGCCGAGTCCGGCGGCCCGCGCGCCCTCGGCCGTCGCCATCAGCAGCGCGTCCGCGACCGTGAAGCCGAGGCCCGCGCCGTCCGGACGGGCCCGCTCGGTGTAGTACGCGGCGCGCATGAGGCTGAACATGTCGCCCCCGGCGCTCGTTATCGCGTCGGCGCTCAGGCCGGTCGGGATGCCCGCGGCCCGCGCGCGTCCCGTGGCGGGCGGGCTGAACCCCATCGCGGTCTCGATCGCGGGTGAGACCGCGACCGTCCCGCCGTGGTCCGCGATGCGCTTGAACTGCTCGTCGGTGTAGTCGTTGGCGTGGACGTACATGGTTCCGGGCGTCCAGAGGCCGGTGTCGTCCAGGAACGCGAGCCCGGCGCGCGCGGTCTCCTGCCCGTGGCCGCCCATGTGGACGGTGATCATGGCGTCCAGGTCGCGGGCGGTCAGCCACTCCGCGCGCGCGAGGTCGAGGTCGCCGAAGTCGGGGCCGAGCGCGGCCACGGCCATCCGGACCAGGCCGTCCCCGCACACCTCCCGGACGCGCTCCGACTCGGCCGTCCGGGACGCCTCCGCGCCCGCGTGCCGGTAGCCGTACACCGCGCGGATGCCGGCGTCGCGGAGCGCCTGGACGTTCGCGTCGGTGTGCTCGGGCGAGACGGGCCCGTGCGCCCAGTCCACGACGGTCGTGACGCCGGAGTCGAGCGCCTCCAGGGCCGAGCCGAGCACGCCCGCGTAGACGTCTTCGGGCCGGAACGCAGGTCCCAGCCTGCCGAGCACGCGGTCGAGGTAGGTGTGCAGCGACGTGTCCGGCAGGACGCCGCGGATCACGCCCTGCCACATGTGCCGGTGGGTGTCCACGAAGCCGGGCAGGACGATCCGGCCGGACGCGTCGATCACCTCCGCGCCGTCCGGGACGGGCAGGCCGGGGCCGACGGCGGCGATGGCGCCGTCCTGGACCAGCACGTCGGCGACGCCGAGGACACGGGGGCTCAGCACGAGCCCGCCCTGGATCAGAAGGGGGGTTGTCATGGCCGAAAGCTTAAAGAGAAGCTTTCTAGAAAGCAATATGGATGAGAGTATCCTCGGCTGCGTGCAGCACGACCGGGACGGCCACCGCGACGACATCGACTCCCTCGCGGAGACCTGGCGCGCCGACGGCGTGAACGAGACGGTCATCGCGATGCTGGAGCTCGGCAAGCGGGCCGGACGGCTGCACAACCTCGTCCAGCAGGCCGTCCGCGCCGAACTCACCGACCTCGGCCTCACCTACGCCGAGTTCGAGGTGCTGACCGTCCTGCGGCGCGCGGGCAGCCCCTACCGGCTGCGCCCGACGGACCTCACCCGCTCGGCGTTCCTCACCTCCGGCGGCACCAGCAACGTCCTGCAGCGCCTGGAGAAGGCGGGCCACGTGGAGCGCGGCGCCGACGAGGGCGACGGCCGCGGCCGCTGGGTCCGGCTCACCGACGAGGGCCTGCGCGTCACCGAGGACGCCCTGGTCGCCAGCGGCACGGCGCACCACGACGTCCTCAGGTCCGTCGGCCCGGAGAAGCTGCGCGCCGCCGCCGACGCCCTCCGCGACGTCCTCGGCCCCATCACCCCCCGCCGCTGAACCCCACGGCGTCGTGGAGCCCTCGCGACGCGCTCCCGGTGTCCGCTCGTGGCCCGTTGACGCGGGACGCGGCGTCCTTCAGCCGGTTGCGGGTCAGCCGCCGGGCTGGCCTGCGGACGTCAGGTGCGCGAGCTGCGTCTGCAGTTGCTTGGTCGCGAGCGGCCTCGTGACCCCGAGCCAGTCGGGACGGTTGTACGGAGTGACGCCGATGTTCGGGACGCACGCCGAGCAGCGCGCGACGACCATCCGGTTCTTCCCGATGACCATGCCGACGTGCCCCGGACTGTCCGACGACGTGCCGGGCCCGGAGTTGAAGAACACGAAGTCGCCCGGCTGCTCCTGGCCCTTGGGGATCCTCTTGCCCATGGGCCACTGCTCGAACGTCGTGCGCGGGATGCTGAGGCCGACCGACTTGTACGCGGCCTGCAGCAGGCTGGAGCAGTCCCAGGCGTCCGGACCGGAGGCGCCGAAGATGTACCGCTTGCCGCGCTGCGCCATCGCGAACGCGATGATCTGCCGGATGAGGCCGGAGGCGTTCGCGGGCAGCTGGTCGTCCTGGCAGTCCACGCCGTTCGACTGGACGACCTTGAAGTTGCCGTTGGCGTACTTCCCGGCCCAGTCGAGGACCAGGTTCACGTAGTCCCAGGAGTGGTTGTACATGAAGATGGCGGTCTTCATGCGGGCCGGAGCGCCGTTGTGCTTGAGGTACGCGCCGGCGGTGTAGATCGCGTCCGCCGGGTCGTACAGGTTCTTCTTGCCGTCGTGGTCGCCGTCCACCGCGAACGAGTCGAACGTCGGCTTCAGGAACTGCATCGGGCCGCCCGCGCCCGCGTAGTTCGTGCCGGTCTTGACGCCCGGCTCCCCGGACGTCCCGTGCACGGTCTCGACCCGCCCGATCCCGGCGAGGATGTTCCACGGGATGCCGTACCGCTTGCCCGCCGCCTGGTACAGGGCCAGGTAGTCCGCCGGGATGCCGCGCGCGTCGTCGGACGTGCCCGGCTGCGAGGACGCGCCGGAGGTGTCCACGCATCCGCCGCTGCCCGCGCCGCCCCCGCCGAACATGAACTGGCTCGCCCCGAACAGCACCGGGACCAGCATCAGCGAGGCGAACAGCGCCGCCGCCGCGGCGAGGGCCGTGACGGCCAGCACCCGAGCGCGGGTCATCCCGTACCGCCCCCTCCGGTGTCGCCCGCCTGCCCGACGTCGGCGGGTTCGAACGCCGAGACCTTCAGCGCGTTGCCGTCACGCGCGACCGTCACCGCCCACTGCTTGCTGTCGTCGCCCCCGCTCCCCGCCTTGGTGATCCGCTGCTTGCCGGTCACCAGGAAGATGATCGAGTTGTTGCCGATGTCGCGCACCTGGTCGAGCGTCGCGGTGCAGGTCGCGACCGTCTGGTCCTGCTGCCGCTGCTGCCGCAGGCCCGGCGCGCCGAACCCCTGCGCGACCTGCTGCCCGACCTGGTCGCTGACCAGCGGCTGCAGCCGCGCCGCGTACGCCTGCGGCTGCTCGTCGAACCGGTACGTCCCGTACGCGGCGACGAACTTCTGCGCGGTGTCGGCGGCGGTCGCGAACTCCTGCTGGGTGAACGGAAGCAGCCGGTAGATGTCGAAGTTCCCGGCGTTCACCTGCGAGGTGATGCCGGGGGGCGGGGAGGCGGGCGCGACCGGCCCGCCCCCGCCACCGCTCACGGGCGCGGGACGCGCCGTGCGGTGGGAGGGCTTGTGCTGCGCCGGCGAGGCCACCGTCAGGTACACCCCGACGGCGGCGAGCACCACCACCAGCACCCCGAAAACGATCTTCCGTTGGCGGTCCGACAGGTTCATCACTCGTCCCGATCGACCGGACGCAGCCAGAACGGGATCGGCGGCTCGCCCTCACCGGACCGCCGTCCGCCGCCCCACAGCGGCGGAGCCTGGGAGGCCCCCCCGCCCTCGCCGCCCGCGCCGGGCCGGGGCTGCGGGACGTCAGAGCCCCCGCCGCCGGAGGCACCCGATCCGCCGGATCCACCGGACCCGCCGCCGGGCATCACGCCGCCGCCGGAACCGCCGGAACCACCACGGCCGCCGCCGGAGCCACGCCGTCCGCCGCCGTTTCCGCTGTTACCGCCGTTTCCGCCGGAGTTGCGGCGTCCGCCGCCGAACCAGCCACGTCCGCCACCGGACGACGAGCCACCCGAC
>NZ_JBFAOF010000680.1:0-4047 GCF_040675125.1 Spirillospora sp. NPDC049652
GCCGCTGCTGGTCGGCGGCCCGTACCCGCCGAACCCCGCGCGCTGGACGGGGCGCAGCGCCTCCAGCCCGAACCACTCGTCGGCCGCCGCGCGCTGCTCGTACCGCTCCGCCGCGAACACCCGGCCCAGTTCGGTGATCGTCTCCTCCAGCCGCCGGACCCGCGCCCCGAACCCCTCCCACGGGATGCCGGCCTCGTCGAACTCCCACTTCATGTGGCCCGCGCCCAGGCCGAGGACGAGCCGTCCGCCGGTGAGCCGGTCCACCGACGCGACCTCGCGGGCCAGCAGGTGCGGGTTCCAGAACGGCGTGTTCAGCACCATCGAGCCGACGCGCAGCCGCTCGGTGGCCTCGGCCGCCGCCACCATCGTGGGGAACGGCGCGGGGGAGCCGAGGTGGTCGGGCACGAAGGCCGTGTCGAAGCCGTACCGCTCGGCCCGGCGGCACCGGTCGGTGAAGTCGTCGCGGGAGCGGATGTCGAAGACGTTGAATCCGAAGCGGAGGTCACCCATTCCACGATCATCCGCTCGCCCGGCCGCCGTCCGCCAGGCATGCGCTCACGCGCTCCGCGAACACGCGGCGGAAGGCCGGGCCGGGCTCAGGGGCGGCGGTGCGCCTGCTGGAAGCGGGCGGTCTTGGCGCGGTTTCCGCAGACGTCCATGGAGCACCAGCGGCGGGACCCGTTCTTGGTGAGGTCGTAGAACCACAGGACGCATTCGGGGTTGGCGCACTTGCGGACGCGTTCGCGGCGTTCGCCGAACAGGCGGACGAGGTCGGCGGCGGCGATCCAGGCGGGCGCCCAGTCGGCGGTCTCGGTGACGACCTCGGCGGCCGGTTCGCCGTCCCGCAGCAGCGGCCGCCGCGAACCGTGGCCGAGCACCGCGTTGAGGGGGCCCTCCTCGCCTTCGAGGGCGGTGCGGATGGCGTCGCGGGCGGTCAGGAGGTGCGCGCGGACGGCCTCCGGGCCGCCGGCCGGGACGGGCAGGGCGTGTTCGGTCAGCCAGCCCTCCAGGCCGTCCGGCTCGTCGAACTGGTCGAAGCGCCGCCCCTGGTCGATCCAGACCGTGTCGACGAGGTCGAGCGCGAGGGGTTCTCCGGTGAGTGGACGAGGCATGCCCCGAGTGTATCAACCCCCTAAGTGGACTTGACTGGTTGATCGGGAACGGAGTACGTTTCCGGCATCGCTCAACCGGCTAAACGCCGATAGATGGTGGAGAGAACCATGGCTGACGTACGGCACAGGACGGTCCGGATCGACGGGCTCGACGTTTTCTACCGGGAGGCGGGCGACCCGTCCGCGCCCACGCTGGTCCTGCTGCACGGCTTCCCGACGTCCTCGGTCGTCTACCAGGGGCTGATGCGGGAGCTGGCCGGCGAGTTCCACCTGATCGCGCCGGACTACCCGGGGTTCGGGCTGAGCTCGGCCCCCGCCGCGGACGAGTGGGAGTACACCTTCGACCACCTGGCCGACGTGGTGGACAAGCTGCTGGACGAGCTGGGCCTGACCCGCTACGCGATCCACGTGCACGACTACGGCGCGCCGGTCGGCTTCCGGCTGGCGACCCGGCACCCCGAGCGCGTCACCGGGATCATCACCCAGAACGGCAACGCCTACGACGAGGGGCTGACCCCCTTCTGGGAGCCGATCCGCGCCTACTGGGCCGACCCGTCGAAGGAGAACGGCGACGCGCTGCGCGGACTGCTCACCCGCGAGGCCACCCACTGGCAGTACACCCACGGCGTCACCGACCCGGCGCTCGTCGACCCCGCCTATGAGCTGCACGACCAGGCGCTGCTCGACCGTCCGGGCAACCAGGAGATCCAGCTCGCGCTGTTCCTGGACTACGGCGGCAACCCGCCGCTCTACCCCTCCTGGCAGGAGTACTTCCGCACCCAGCAGCCCCCGCTGCTGGCGCTGTGGGGACGCGGGGACGAGATCTTCGGCCCGGACGGCGCGCTCGCCTTCGCCCGGGACCTGAAGGACGCGCACATCCAGCTGCTCGACACCGGGCACTTCCCGTTCGTCACCCGGACCCGGCAGAGCGCGGCACTGATCCGCGACTTCCTCCGCCGCCTGTCCGACTGACGCCGTCCGGATACCGCCCACGGCCCGGCCGGCACGCCTCGCGCGTGCCGGCCGGGCCGGCGTCTTGGTGCGCTAGGCGCGCGCGGTCACGTCGTGGTGCTGCTCGGACTCGGGACCGTGAACGTACAGGTGGCCGGTGCCATGGGCATGGGCATGGGCATCGGCATCGGCATGACGAGGCCGGGGATGGCGAGGACGGGGAAACTGCACGGGACGGTGACCGGCTGGGTCTCGGAGAGCGTCCCGGCCTGGGCCGGAGTCGTGCTGAGCAGGACGCCCAGAATCGCGGCGGCCGCGCCGGCGGTAAGGGTCTTCCTCATCAATCAAGCTCCCGTTCTGCGCTGGGTCCCTCCCTGGGACCGGTTCCTCGGGCAGATACCCTGCTCATCACTTTAAGTAACTGGACTATCGCAGGCAGTCATGGCCGGGGTTGTGTGGAGAAGCGGAGAGTCGTCCGGATCGCGGCACCGCGTCGGGACGGGACGGCGGCGCGGGGCTGTGGCGGGGTTGCGGGACGCGGGCATGCCGAAGGGCGCTCCGCCCGCCCGTGACCGGGATCGGGTGGAGCGCCCTGCGGCGGAGTGCCTTGGGCCGGGGTCAGGCCAGGGTGAGGAAGAGCTTCTCCAGCTCCTCCTCGCTCATCGGCGGGGCGTCCTCCTCGGCGGCGGCCATGCACTGGCGCATCCCGCTGGCCACGATCTTGAATCCGGCCCGGTCGAGGGCGCGCGAGACCGCGGCGAGCTGCGTGACGACGTCCTTGCAGTCACGACCCGCCTCGATCATGGCGATCACGCCCGCGAGCTGGCCCTGGGCGCGGCGGAGCCGGTTGAGGACGGCGCCCTGCGCGGTCTCGTCGACCTTCATCGGTGACCTCCCTGTCGAGCTGAGCGACGCCTCCATGGTACCCACGGGGGTATATGAACGAGCCGGTTCTGTAACGCGCGTCTCAGTACCGCGCCCCGCGCCCGGTCCGGCGCCGCGTCCCGCGCCCGGTCCGGCGCCACGCTCAGTCATGGGAGAACCGCACGTCGGGCAGCAGCCGGGCCAGCCACCGCGGGCACCACCAGGCGGCCCGCCCGGTCGCGCGCAGCAGCACCGGCAGCAGCACCAGCCGGACGAGCAGCGCGTCCAGCAGGACGGCCACGCCCAGGATGACGCCCATCTCCTTCGGCGGCAGCGGCCCGGACAGCGCGAAGGTGAAGAACACCGCGACCATCACCCCGGCCGCCGCGAAGATCACCCGGCCGGAGCGGGCGAGCCCGCCGACGACCGCCTGGCGCGGGTCGCTGGTCCGCTCCCACTCCTCCTTGGCCGTGGCCAGCAGGAACACGGTGTAGTCCATCGCGATCGCGAAGATCATGGCGAAGAAGAACACCGGGGCCCAGCCGTCCAGGAAGCCCTGCGGGGTGAAGCCGAGCAGGCCCGAGCCGTGCCCGTCCTGGAACACCAGCCGGGCCGCGCCGAACGCGGCGGCGGTGGACAGCAGGCTGGTCAGCGCCCCCAGGGCGGCGATCAGCGGGGCGCGCAGCGCGAACAGCAGCAGGAGGAACCCGAGGCCCACGACGGTGCCGAGCACCAGCGGGGTCTTGGCGTCCAGCAGGTCCTTCAGGTCGAGGTTCTCCACGGCCGCGCCGCCGACCAGCGCGCCGTCCGGCAGGTCGGCGCGGAGCCGGTCCACCGTCCCGGCGAGGGCGGGGTCGGACGGGTCCGCCTTCGGGACGGCCTGGACGAGCGACAGTCCGGAGCCGTCCCGCGCCGGGACGGCGGGCATGACGCCGGCGATGCCGGGGTCGGCGCGCAGCACCGCCGCCGTGGCGTCGGCGCTCGCCTGCGGGCCGACGATCTGGAGTGCGCCGGGCGCGCCCGGCCCGAACGCGGTCTGGACGGCCGAGTAGCCCATGCGCCGCGGTGCCCGCGGGGATGTCCAGGCGCATCCCGAACGCCTTCTCGCGGTCGAACTTCA
>NZ_JBFAOF010000681.1:0-4041 GCF_040675125.1 Spirillospora sp. NPDC049652
AGCTCCTCGATCACCACGAACCGCTCCAGCGCCGACCGCCCGTGCCCGCCGTACTCGGCCGGCAGCGTGAGCCCGAGCCAGCCGCGCGCACCGAGGCCGCCGTGGACCTGGCGCGCCTGGCCGAGCTGCCGCCCGCGGGCGTCCTCGCCGAGGTCGTCAACGACGACGGCACCATGGCCCGGCTGCCCGAGCTGCAGGTGTTCGCCAAGGAGCACGGCCTCAAGCTGATCTCCATCGAGCAGCTCGTCGAGTACCGGCGGCGCACCGAGCCCATGGTCACCCGGGAGGTCGAGACCCGCCTGCCGAACCGGTTCGGCGCCTGGCGGGCCATCGGCTTCTCCAGCGCCGTGGACGGCGGCGAGCACGTCGCGCTCGTCCTCGGCGAGATCGGCGACGGCGAGGACGTGCTCGTCCGCGCCCACTCCGAGTGCCTCACCGGCGACGTCCTGCACTCCGAGCGCTGCGACTGCGGCGCCCAGCTGGACGCCGCCATGGAGCGGATCGCCGCCGAGGGCCGCGGGGTCGTCCTCTACCTGCGCGGGCACGAGGGGCGGGGCATCGGCCTGCTCGCCAAGCTCCAGGCGTACTCGCTGCAGGACGACGGCTCGGACACCGTGGACGCCAACATGGAGCTCGGCCTCCCGGTGGACGCCCGCGAGTACTCCAACGCGGCCCACATGCTCCGCGACCTCGGGGTGCGGTCGATCCGAGTCCTCACCAACAACCCGGCCAAGCTCGACGGCCTGTCCGGCTTCGGACTGGACGTGCGGGGGCGCGAGGCCATGCCGGTCGCGGTCACCGAGCACAACCGCCGCTACCTCGCCGCCAAGCGCGACCGCCTCGGCCACCGGATCGGAGACCTCGTATGAGCGGCCGCGGGCGTCCCGAGGACACCGCCGTCGACGCGTCCGGGCTGACCCTCGGCATCGTCTGCACCCGGTGGAACGCCGAGATCACCGACCAGCTCCTGGCGCGGGCGCGGGACGCGGCGAAGGCGTGCGGCGTGACCGACCCGGTGGTCGTCCGGGTGGCGGGCGCCCTGGAGATCCCGGTCGTCGCGCAGCGGCTGGCCCGGGACCTGGACGCGGTGGCCGTCCTCGGCGCGGTCGTCCGCGGGGAGACCGCCCACTTCGACTACGTCTGCGACTCGGTGACCGCCGGCGTGACCAGGGTCGCCCTGGACGAGTCGACCCCGGTGGGCAACGGCGTCCTCACCGTCGACAACGTCGAGCAGGCCCTGGCGCGGAGCGGGTTCCCGGGCAGCTCCGAGGACAAGGGGTGGGAGTCGGTCGTCGCGGCCCTGGACACCGCGCTCACCCTCCGCGACCTCGCCCGCCGAAGCGCCCACGCCGGGTAGCGGGGGCCGCCTTCCCGGAGGCCGGGGAGGCGGCCACCCAACGCAGTGCCGCGGTCACGGCATGGTAGGGTCGGCTGTTGTTACAGCAAGTGATGGCATCGAAGGGACGGGAGGCGACGGTGACCGCATCCGGCACGGTTCTGACCCTGCGAGGTACGCGGCATCACGGTCACGCCGGGCATAGTGCGGAGCATCTGGGCTCCTGAGCCCGTCCCGGATCCGTCCCACCCATCACCTCTCCCCGAAAGGGAATGCTGTGCTGTCTCTCGTTCTCCCGAAGGGGTCGCTGGAGAAGGCGACCCTGGAGCTGTTCGACGCCGCCGACCTGACCGTCCGGCGCTCGTCCGACCGCGACTACCGCGCCTCCATCGAGGACCCCCGGATCGACCGGGTGCGCGTGCTGCGCCCGCAGGAGATCCCCACCTACCTGGAGCAGGGGCTCTTCGACCTCGGCATCACCGGCCGCGACTGGATCACCGAGACCGACTCGGACGTGGTCAGCCTCGGCGAGCTGAAGTACTCCAAGGCCACCTCCAACCCGGTCCGGGTGATCATGGCGGTGCCGAACGACGCCCCCTGGCAGTCGGTGTCGGACCTGCCGGAGGGCGTCCGGATCTCCACCGAGTTCCCGGAGATGACCCGCCGGTTCCTCGACCGGCACGGGGTGAAGGCGAAGGTCGTGCCGTCCTACGGCGCGACCGAGGCGAAGGTGCCCGACATCGTGGACGCCATCGTCGACCTCACCGAGACCGGCTCGTCGCTGCGCAAGAACGGCCTGCGCATCCTCGACACCCTGCTGACCAGCTACACCGAGCTGGTCGCGAACCGCGAGGCCTACGAGGACGCCGACAAGCGCGCCGCCATGGAGGACGTCGCGCTGCTGCTGCAGGGCGCGATCCGGGCCCGCGGCAACGTGCTGCTCAAGCTGAACGTCGCGCAGGGCGACCTGCCCGGCGTGCTGGACATCATGCCCGCGATGTCGTCGCCGACCGTCACCTCCCTCGCCGGCGGCGAGGCGAGCGCGGTCGAGTCCGTGGTCCCCAAGCGCGGGGTGAACACCCTGATCCCCGCGCTGAAGGCGGCGGGCGCGCACGACATCCTCGAGATCCCGATCAGCAAGATCGTTGACTGAGACCCCGACGCTGCCGGTGGTGTGGCGCCCCCGCACCACCCGGCTGGTCGCGTACGTGACGGCGGGCGTGAGCGTGCTCGGCATGGCCGTGCTCGCCGTCATCGTCGCGCCCCAGTTCAAGGCGTTCGACCGCACCATGATGGTCCTGTTCGGGCTGCTCATGGCGTGGCTGCTGCACATGCTCGCGCGCTGCCGGGTCGCCGCCGACGAGGCGGGGGTGACGGTGGTCAACGCCTTCCGCACCCGCCGCCTCGACTGGGCCGAGATCGTGGACGTGAACATGACCGTCGGCGAGCCCTGGCCCACGCTCGACCTGGCGGACGGCACGTCGATCGGCGCCATGGGCATCAACGGCGCCGAGAAGCACCTGGCCGCCCGCCAGCTCACCGAGCTCCAGGCCCTCGTCCACGTCCGCGGCGAGGCCCGGGACCGCTAGCTAGTCCTCCTTCGCGAACTGCTTGAGGACCGAGTTGATCCAGCCCTCCGCCTCGTCCTTGTCGAGGTCTACGTCGAGCAGCGGGCTGCCCTCGTCGAAGTAGGCGAGCAGCAGGTGCTCGGTGCCGATGTAGTTGTGCCCGAGCCGCAGCGCCTCCCGGACGCTCCGCTCCAGCACCTTCGCCGCGTCGGCGGCGTAGGGGATGTTCTCGGGGATCTCCGTCTCGGCCCGCGGGGGCAGGCCCCGGACGGCGGCGTCCCGCACCGCCTCGACCGTGACGCCCTGCGCCTCGATCGCCTTGACCGCGAGGCCCTCGGGCTCGGACAGCAGCCCCAGCACCAGGTGCGCCAGCCGGATCTCGGCGTTCCCGGCCTCGCGCGCCGCCTCCTGCGAGGCGAACACCGTGTTGACCGCCCGCTTGGTGAAGCGCGCGAACGGTCCGGTCGCCTCCACCGTCCCGCCGCCCGGCTTGGGGACGAACCGCTTCTGCGCCGCCTGCTTCGTGACGCCCATGCTGCGCCCGATCTCCGTCCAGGACGCCCCGGACCTGCGGGCCTGGTCCACGAAGTGGCCGACCAGGTGGTCGGCCGCCTCCCCGACCCGCTCCGACACCTCGACCGCCTCCGACAGCCGCTCCAGCGGCCCGCCCTCGGGGCTCTGCTCGTTCACGTACTCGATGAGGTCACCGAGTCGCACCGGTAGTTCGCTCATGCGTCAACCATAGGTTGACGATCCCCGATCGTCAACCGCGGGTTGACGATTCGGCGGAGCGTGTCCGGATCAGTCCTGGTCAGGGGCGGAGAAGCGGAGGCGGAGGTCGCTGGGGTCGGTCGGCCGGTGGCCGAAGGCCCAGTCGAGGAGCCGGGTGGCGTCCGAGAAGCGGGTCGTGGACGCGGGCTCGCCCAGGACGACGCCGTAGACCGTCCGCTTGCCGCGGCGTGCGGTGAAGAGCAGGCAGTAGCCCGCCGCGTTGGTGAAGCCGGTTTTGACGCCCTTCGCGCCCCGGTACGTGCCGAGCAGGCGGTTGGTGTTCGTCCAGGCGTAGGCGGCGTGGGTCCTCGTCCGGGGGAGACGGTAGGCGCGGGTGCCGACGACCCGGCGCAGCGTCGGGTCGGC
>NZ_JBFAOF010000682.1:0-4014 GCF_040675125.1 Spirillospora sp. NPDC049652
GACGGTGCGCGCGCCACCCCGCGGATCACCACCACGGTGAAGCAGGGCGTCGCGCCGACCCCGCCGCAGCGCGGCGCGTACTTCGGCGCGTGGGTCTCCCCGGACGAGCGCACCGCGCTTCCGAGCGGCTCCCCGAAGCCGTCCTCGCCGAAGCCGTCGAAGCCGGTGACGCCGAGCCGCCCGGACGAGTCGTCCTCGGCCCCGGCGTCGATGGCCGCGCTCCAGGGCTTCGAGCGGCAGCTCGGCCGCAGGCTGGACATCGCGCAGAGCTACCACGGCTGGAAGGCCGAGTTCCCGGACGACGCCGACAAGGCCGTCCTCGCGAGCGACCGGTACCTGCTGCTGACCTGGTCGGCGGGCGACACCAAGCAGATCCTCGCGGGCCGGTTCGACGACATGGTCCGGCAGCGGGCCCGCGCGCTGAAGGCGACCGGCAAGCCGGTCTTCCTGCGCTGGCAGCCGGACATGGACCGGTTCGGCGCCTCGTCCAAGATCCACGACCCGGCGGACTACGCGGCGGCGTGGAAGCACCTGCGGCTGGTCTTCACCGAGGAGAAGGTGGACAACGTCGCCTGGGTCTGGTGCCCGTCGGCGCGCGGCTTCCCCGACGTCGCGCCGAAGTACTACCCGGGCGACGAGGAGGTCGACTGGGTCTGCGCCGACGTCTACCCGGGCGCCGACTACGACTACCGCGACCTGTCCGAGGCGGCCCGCAGGTTCATGGAGTGGGCGCAGCACCACCCGCGCCCGGTGATGATCGGCGAGTTCGGCGTCCCGGCGTCCTACGGCTCGCGGCGGGCCGAGTGGCTGCGCAACGCCAGCCAGTACCTGCAGGAGCACCCGCAGGTGAAGGCCGTCGCCTACTACGACTCCGACGAGGACGCCGCCGAGCCGCGCGACCAGGCGCACCGGTTCTCGGTCTCCGGCGACCAGCGGGCCGTCTCGGCGCTGCGCGAGCTGGCGACCACCCCGTTCTTCAACCCCCGCAACCTCCCCGTCACCCCCGGCTCCTGACCGTCCCCCCCGGGCTCCTGACCGTCCCCCCGCCGCTCCTGACGTCCCGGCGCGAGGCGTCCCCGCCCAGACGGCTCGGCGGGGGCGGCGCTTACCGTACGCTCGGTAGGCGTGACTTCAGTGACGGTGCGCGTCCCCGCGAAGGTGAACCTCCAGCTCGGCGTCGGGCCCCTCCGGGACGACGGCTACCACGACCTGGTCAACGTCTTCCACGCCGTGTCGCTGTTCGACGAGGTGACGGCCGTCCCCGCGGACGCCCCCCGGGTGACCGTCGAGGCCGCCCCGGACGCGCAGGTCGCGATCGAGGACGTCCCGGTCGACGCGGACAACCTCGCGCTGCGCGCCGCCCGGCTGCTGGCCGGCCGGCTCGGTGTCGAGCCGAACGTGGAGCTCCGCATCCGCAAGGCGATCCCGGTCGCGGGCGGCATGGCCGGCGGCAGCGCCGACGCCGCCGCGGCGCTGCTCGCCTGCGCCCGCCTCTGGAACGCCGAGCCCGCCCTGGCCGGGCTGCCCGAGCTGGCCGCAGAGATCGGCAGTGACGTGCCGTTCGCGCTGCTCGGCGACACGGCGATCGGGCTCGGACGCGGCGAGCGGCTCACGCCCGTCGAGACGTCCGGCACTTTCCACTGGGTGTTCGCACTGGCGGACGGCGGCCTGTCCACCCCGGCCGTGTACGCCGAGTGCGACCGGCTGCGGGCGGCGAGCGGCGAGCCCGTCCCGTGGCCGCCGCCGACGGACGAGCTGATGAAGGCGCTGGCCGCCGGGGACGCCCGCGCGCTCGGCGCGGCCCTGACCAACGATCTGCAGCCGGCCGCGCTGACGCTGCGCCCGTCGCTGCGCCGCACCCTGGACGCGGGCCGCGAGCTGGGCGCGATCGGCGCGCTGGTCTCCGGGTCCGGCCCGACCACCGCGTTCCTCGCCGGCTCGGCGGACCACGCGGCCGACCTCGCCGCCGCGCTCGCCCGGGCGGGCGTGGCGCGGCAGGTCGTGTGCGCGCACGGACCCGTCCCCGGCGCGACGGTAGTCTGAGGACGCCGTGAATCTGATCAACGTTGAGAACATCAGCAAGTCGTACGGACCGGCCCCGCTGCTGAGCGGGGTGTCCCTGGGCCTGGACGAGGGCGACCGGATCGGCGTCGTCGGACGCAACGGGGGCGGCAAGTCCACCCTCGTCGCGATCCTCGCGCGCCTGCTGGAGCCGGACGACGGCCGCGTCACCCACACCCGCGGGCTCCGCATGGGCTACCTGACCCAGCGCGACGAGTTCCCGGACGGCGCGACCGTCAGCTCGGTGGTGCTGGGCGACCGGCCCGAGCACGAGTGGGCGGGCGACACCCGCGTCCGGGAGGTCCTGTCCGGCCTGCTGTCGGACCTGCCGCTCGACGCTCCCATCGCCGGGATGTCCGGCGGCGAGCGCCGCCGGGTGGCGCTCGCGCGCCTGCTGGTCCCCGAGTCCGACCTGCTCGTCCTGGACGAGCCGACCAACCACCTGGACATCGAGGCGATCGACTGGCTCGCCCGGCACCTGAAGGCCCGCCGGGTCGCGCTGCTGGTCGTCACCCACGACCGCTGGTTCCTGGACGAGGTCACCGACCGCACCTGGGAGGTCGTGGACGGCAAGGTCGAGCGGTACGAGGGCGGCTACTCGGCGTTCGTCCTGGCGAAGGCCGAGCGCTCCCGGATCGCCGCCGCGACCGAGGCCAAGCGGCAGAACCTGCTGCGCAAGGAGCTCGCGTGGCTGCGCCGCGGCCCGCAGGCCCGCACGTCCAAGCCCAAGTTCCGGGTGGACGCCGCGCAGGCCCTCATCGCCGACGAGCCGCCGCTGCGCGACTCGGTCGAGCTGACAAAGTTCGCGACCGCCCGGCTGGGCAAGACCGTCTTCGACCTGGAGGACGTGACGGTCACGGTCGGCGGCAACGACATCTTCGAGCGGCTGACCTGGCAGCTCGGCCCCGGCGACCGGCTCGGCCTGGTCGGCGTGAACGGCAGCGGGAAGTCCACGCTGCTGCGCCTGCTGGACGGCGACGTCGAGCCCGCGTCCGGAAAGGTCGTCCGGGGCAAGACCGTCCAGCTGGCCCACCTGTCCCAGAACCTCGACGAGCTGGACCCGTCCCGGCGCGTCCTGGAGTCGGTCGAGGAGATCAAGCGCCGGATCACCGTGGGCAAGCGGGAGTGGACGGCGTCCCAGCTGCTGGAGCGGCTCGGCTTCCGCAGCGACCGGCAGTGGACGCCGGTCGGCGACCTGTCCGGCGGGGAGCGCCGCCGGCTGCAGGTCCTGCGGCTGCTGATGGGCGAGCCGAACGTGCTGCTGCTGGACGAGCCGACCAACGACCTGGACATCGAGACCCTCACCGAGCTCGAGGACATCCTGGACGGCTGGCCGGGCACCCTGGTGGTCGTCAGCCACGACCGGTACTTCCTGGAGCGCGTCACCGACCGGGTGGTCGCGCTGCTCGGCGACGGCAAGGTCTCGTTCCTGCCCGGCGGCATCGACGAGTACCTCGACCGGCGCGCGTCCGGCGGGGCCACGACGAAGACCGCCGAGGCCGTCCGCGCCGCGCAGGCCACGGCGCAGACCGCCGCGCAGTCCGCCGCCAAGCCCAAGGGCAGCGGCCAGGACTGGAAGGCCCGCAAGGAGCTCGACCGCCTGGAGCGGCGCCTCGACAAGCTGGCCAAGCAGCAGGCCGCCCTGCACGAGCAGCTCGCCGCCCACGCGACCGACTACGCCAAGCTGCAGGAGCTGGACGGGCAGCTGAAGGCCCTGCAGGCCGAGGCGGCCGAGGTCGAGGAAGAGTGGCTCATGCTCGCCGAGGACGCCTGACCGACCCGGTCGGCCCTTGGTCCCCCAGCCCGCCCTTCGTCCCCGGCTCAGTCCTGGTCGGTGTCGAAGGGCACCAGGAGCGTGCGGAGGAGCCCGCCGAGCGTCTCGCGGTCGGCGGGGCCGAGCGCGTCGAGGAAGGCGTGCTCGCGTTCCAGCAGCGCGGCGAAGGCGGTGTCGAC
>NZ_JBFAOF010000683.1:0-4002 GCF_040675125.1 Spirillospora sp. NPDC049652
CCAGAGGCTCGCCGCCCGTGACGCCGCCGAGCTCGCCGGCCTGCTGCGCGCCCCCGACGAGGAACTGCTCGCGCGGTGCGACCGCGAGCCCGCCGACCTGCCCTGCCGCCTCGCGATCGTCGCCCCCGACGCCCGCAGGCTCGCCCTCGC
Source organism: Spirillospora sp. NPDC049652 (assembly GCF_040675125.1). Lineage (NCBI taxonomy): Bacteria > Bacillati > Actinomycetota > Actinomycetes > Streptosporangiales > Thermomonosporaceae > Spirillospora > Spirillospora sp. NPDC049652. Next base: position 151 of record NZ_JBFAOF010000683.1, read on the forward strand.
CCGCGCCGTCGCCGACCGCGGCACCCCCTGGCGCGGACGCAGCGACATCTGGTTCACCCCGCGGCCCCTGCTCGCCGCCGGGGGACGGCTGGCGTTCCTGTTCCCCGGCTTCGAGCCGTCCTTCGAACCGCGCGTGGAGGACGTGGCCGACCACTTCGGCCTGCTCCGCCCGGCGCTGACCGGACGCACCGACCTGCTCGGCCACGCCGCCGACGTGATGGCCGTCGGGCGGCTGCTGGCGGCGGCGCTCGCCGAGCTCGGCATCCGCCCGGACGTCGCCGCCGGGCACAGCCTCGGCGAGTGGACCGCGATGATCGTCGCCGGGATGAACCCGCCGGACGCCATGGAGACCTTCGTCGGCGCCCTGGACTCCGGCGACCTGCGCATCCCCGACGTCGCGTACGGCGCGCTGGGCTGCGGCGCGGACCGCGCCCTGGAGGTCCTCGGCACCCGCACGGACGTGGTGGTCAGCCATGACAACTGCCCGCACCAGTCGGTCGTCTGCGGAGAACCCGCGGCCGTCCGGGAGATCCTGCGGCGGCTCGGCTCCGAGGGCGTGCTGGGCCAGGAGCTGCCGTTCCGCACCGGCTTCCACACCCCAATGGCCGCGCCGCTGCTGGAGCAGCTCCGGCCCGCCTTCCAGGCCCTGTCCCTGCACCGGCCGGACATCCCGCTCTGGTCGGCGACGACCGTCGCGCCGTTCCCGGAGACCGAGGCGGAGATCCGCGAGCTGGTCGCGCGCCACCTGCTGGAGCCGGTCCGCTTCAGCGAGCTGGTGGAGGAGCTGCACGGGGCCGGCGTCCGCGCGTTCGTGCAGGTCGGACCGGGCAGCATCACCGGCTTCGTGGGGGACCGGCTGGGCGACCGCGAGCATCTCGCAATGGCCGTGAACGTGCCCCAGCGGGACGGCATGGCGCAGATCCGCCGCGTCGCCGCCGCGCTGTGGGCGGAGGGGCACGGCGCGGGCCCGGCCGCCGCGCCGCCGGTCGTCCCGTCCGGTCCGGGCGCGATGGAGCTGGACCTCGGGGTCCCGATCGTCCGGCTGGACGGCGCGGTCCCACCGTTGACCGTGACCGATGAGCAGCCGCGGCCCGGGGACCGGACGATCCTGCCGGGGCAGCGGCCGACGCTGCCGGGGGAGCGCCCCGCGCTGCCCGGCACCGATCCGGTGACGGCCGAGCTGGACGCGTTCCTGCGTGAGGCCGTGGACAGCGCCACCCAGATCATGGACGCCTTCCAGAACGCCACACCACCCGCACCGCCCGCGCCGCCCGGGGCCTCCGCCGCGTCCGGGCCCCCGGACCTCCCGGGGATCCCGCCGGTGCCTCCCGTGCCTCCGGTGCCGCCGCTGGTCCCCGCGCAGCCGCGCCCAACCCGGCTGACCGTCCGGCGCGTGTTCTCGCTGGCCACCATGCCGTACGTCGCGGACCACTGCCTGATCCCGCAGCCGGTGGACTGGCCCGAGGTGTCCGACCGGTTCCCGGTGGTGCCGCTGACCACCCTGCTGGAGGTGATGGCGGACGCGGCGCGCGAGCTGTTCCCCGACCTGGTCTGCGTCGGCCTGGAGGAGGTCCGGGCGATGCGCTGGGTCACCGCCGACCCGCCGACCGAGACCGAGGTCTCGGCCCGGCTGCTGGAGGCCGGCGGCGACGGCGTGCACCGGGTCGAGGTCGTCATCAAGGGGCACACCGACGGGGTCGTGCTGCTCGCGCCGCACTACCCGCGCCCGCCCGGCCCCGACCGGACGCCGCTCACCGGCGAGAGCCCGCCGCCCGTCCCCGCCGACCGGCTCTACGCCGAGCGCTGGATGTTCCACGGGCCGCTCTACCAGGGCGTCCTGGAGATCTCCGCGCTCGCCGCGGACGGCGCGCGCGGCGTGCTGGCCGCGCTGCCGACGCCCGGCGCGCTGCTGGACAACGTCGGCCAGCTCTGCGGCCACTGGATCCAGGTGAACGGCGAGCGGGACCAGACGGTCTACCCGACCGGCATCGACCGCGTCACCTGGTACGGGCCGCTTCCGCCGCCGTCCGCGCGGCTCCCGGTCACCGTCCGCAGCCGCGCCCTGACGGCGGCCACCCTGCGCTGCGACGCCGAGGTGACCGGCCCGGACGGCCGGCTCTGGGGCCGGATCGAGGGCTGGACGACGCGCCGCTTCCACACCGACGAGACCACCTGGCGGATGAAGTTCACCCCGGAGCTGTCGGGCGTCGCCGAGCCGCAGCCCGAGGGCTGGACGCTGGCCCGCCGGCACTGGGGCAACGGCTCCTCGCGGGACATGCTCATGCGCCAGTACCTGAACGCCGCCGAGCGCGCCGCGTACGAGGCGCTCACGCCGCGCGAGCAGGGCCCGTGGCTGCTCGGCCGGATCGCCGCCAAGGACGCCGTCCGGCACTGGCTCTGGGAACGCGGGCACGGCCCGCTGTTCCCCGCCGAGATCACCATCGCCGACGACCCCTCCGGCCGTCCCCGCGCGGCCTACACGACCGTCCCCGCGCCCTGCGCCACGTCGGACGGCGCGGCTCGGGGGCTGTTCGGTGGGGCGCTGCCCGAGTTGTCCGTCGCGCAGACCGAGGAGCTCGGCGTGGCGCTCGTCCGCGCGCCGGGGCAGCCGTGCCGTATCGAGGTCGTGCCCATCGGCGTCCAGCCGGACGGCCGTCCCGAACAGCGATCCCCGGGAACGGCCGCGCGCGAGTGCGACGGCCACGTCGTGACCTGGACGCTCCCGCCCGGCGGCGGGGACGGCCACGACACCCCGGACGACTCGCACGACGCCCCGGACCACGCCCCCGACGACGACCCGGACGATGGGGACGGCTTCAACCGCTACCAGGGGGAGAACAGCACATGACCGCAGGAAACGACGACGTCCTCGCCGAGGTCGTGGCCATGCTGACCGAGGTGGTCGGGGAGGACTTCCTGCTGGAGCAGGCGGTCGGCCCGGACACCGCGTTCAACGCCGACCTCGGGCTGGAGAGCATCGAGTTCGTGGCGCTGGCCGAGAAGCTGCAGCGGCACTACGGCCCGCGCATCGAGTTCGCCGCGTTCATCGCCGGGATGGACCTCGACCAGATCATGAACATGACGGTCGGCGACCTCACCGCGCACATCGCCGCGCGGCTCGCCGCCCCGGCCGGGGACACCGCCTGCGCCGCGTCCGGAACACCCGCCGCGTCCGCAACGTCCGGAACGCCCGCCGCCCCGGGAGCGCCGGCGGTCCCCGGCGCCTCCGCCGCGTACGCGTAGGGGGACGGCATGGCCTACGTCCGCGCCCGCGGCATCCGGTTCCACGTGGTGGATCTCGGGCGGGACACGGGCCGGTCGCCGGTGGTGATGCTGCACGGGCTGTTCACCGGCTCGGCGGCGTCCTGGTTCTTCACCGCCGCGCCCGCCCTCGCCCGCACCCGCCGGGTCCGGCTGCCGGACTGGCGCGGCCACGGCCTCACCGAACGCACCCCGACCGGCTACGACACCGCGACGATGGCGGACGACCTGGCCGCGCTCACCGCCGACCTGCCGCCGTTCGCGATCGCCGGGCACAGCTACGGCGCGACGGTCGCGGTCCGGTTCGCCCGCGCCCATCCCGGCCGGACGACCGCGCTCGCGCTCGTCGACCCGCCGTTCGTCGAGCCCGACTTCAGCGGCCACTCGGTGCCGGAGGCGGTGCAGAGGTCGGTCACCGACCTGCTGACGCTGACGTCGCTGCCGTCCGACCTCGCGGCCGACCCGCCGGTCACCGCGGCGGAGCTGGCCGAGCTCGCCGGGCTCCCGGTGCTCGCCGTCGTCGGGTCGGGGTCGCCGTTCCGCGCCGCCGCCGACCTGGTCGGCCAGGCGCTGCCCGCCGCCCGGCGGCAC
>NZ_JBFAOF010000684.1:0-3998 GCF_040675125.1 Spirillospora sp. NPDC049652
CCCAATACCCGATTTGTTGTTATGTGTCTGGTTTTCTCACGTGTGCAGACCCGTTCGGGGGGACGCCGGCGGCTGCGCGGTGCGGCGCTCCGCCCGGCGTCCCTCAGGCCAGGGTCATGCTCCGCTCACCCCGAGGGGTCAGCAGCTGCCCTTGTAGGTCCACTCGCAGCCGGTCTGCGGGCAGCAGAACCGGAACCAGTAGCCGGGGTGACCGGCCGCGTTGCAGAAGTAGTTGCCGCTGCACGCGGAGGCGGTCTCCTTGGGGACGATACGGTTCAGGACGCGGTCGACGAGACGGCTCATGACACTCTCCTTTTCACACGTCGCCCGGGAATCCGCGGGAAAGTGAACGGGCGCTAACCGTCAGCTCGCGAGTTTCTGCGGTCGGCGCCCTCTTTTCCCGGAAAACTCCCGGGCCTTCGGGGCACTTCAAAGTAAGCGGCGTCGGCGCGATTTCCGCAAGCCCCAAGATCGTCTTCGGCCGCCGGTTTGTGAGGTCATGCCGAACGCCCCCGCCAAGATGATCAAGTTTGCTGGTTTGCCCAGGGCGCGCCGACGCTCCGCCCAGCGGAACGCCGCCGGGGCGCGACGGTCGGTGATCTCCGATTCGGGAGCCCGGCGGACCGCCGTCACCACGTCGGCGGCGCGAGATCCCCGCGGGGGACGGTCAGTCCTGGCAGGGGCGGGGGCGCAGCATCGGCGGGCGGAGCTGCTCGGCGTCGCCGCGCGTGTAGAGCTGGGCCGGACGGCCGCCGTCGCGGGTCGTCGTGCGGCCCGTCGGGACGAGGAAGCGGTCGGCGCCGGTGACCTTGCGGTGGAAGTTGCGCGGGTCGAGCGGCGTGCCCCAGACGATCTCGTAGACCCGGCGCAGCTCGGCGACGGTGAACTCGGGCGGCGCGAACGCGGCGGCGAGCGAGGTGTACTCCAGCTTCGCGCGGGCCCGCTCCACGCCGTCCAGCAGGATGCGGCGGTGGTCGAACGCGGCGCGGTCGCGGTGCACCAGGTCGTCCACCGGCTTCCAGAGCACCTGCGCGCGGCTGGAGGCGGGCAGGTCCGGCGCGAGGCCGAGGTAGGCGACGCTGACCACGCGCTGCCGGGGGTCGCGGTCCGGGTACCCGTAGGTGGCGAGCTGCTCCAGGTGGATGCGGACGTCGGCGAGCCCGGCGCGCTCGGCCATCAGCCGGGACGCGGCGGCGGGCAGGTCCTCGTCGAGCTGGATGAACCCGCCGGGCAGCGACCACGCGCCGTCGTACGGATCCCGGTCGCGCCGCCACACCAGCGCGCTCAGCCGCTGCTCCCGCACGGTGAGGACGACGAGATCGACGGTGACGGCGAGCCGGGGCACGGGCATGCCACGAACGTTATCCGGGTCACGCCGTCCGTGTGACCTTGTCGCCCCCGAGCGCACCGCTCCCCCTGCCCGGCCGGCGAGGACGGGCGATGAAACGACCGGGGCCCGGACGCGTCGTGCGTCCGGGCCCCGGGGTGAGCGGAAGGGATCAGGCCTCCGGAGCCTCTCCGGCGGCGGCGACGGCCGGAGCCGCGCCGTTCACCGGCTGCTTCTGGCCGTTCGCGGACGGCCCCGCCGCGCCGCCGGCGAGCAGGTTCCGGGCGAGGCCGAGGCCCGCGCCGCCGAGCGTGAGCGCCTTGGCGAGCATCTCCTCGATGCCCTCCGCGCCGTTCAGCACGACCATGTTGTCCACGTTGCCGAAGACGCCCGCGCCCGCCTCCACGATCTCGGGCCAGCGCTCGGCGAGCTGCTGGGCGATGACCGCCTCGGTGTTCTCCGCCAGCGCCTGCGCGCGCGCCTTGATGGCGTCCGCCTCGGCGAGGCCCTTGTTGCGGATCGCCCCGGCCTGCGCCTCACCGAGGATGCGCGTGGCCTCCGCTTCGCGCTGCGCCTTGAGCTGCGTCTCGGTCGCGGCCGCCTGGGCGTGCGCGACGCGCTCCTCGCGCTCGGCCTCGGCCAGCTTCACCCGCTCGTACGCGCGCGCGTCGGCGGGCTTGCGGATCTGGCTCTCCAGCAGCTTCTCGGTGCGCTCGGCCTCCAGCTCGGCGTTGCGGGTCTCCTTCTCGATGACCTCCTGCTTCGCCTGCTGCTCGGCCTGCTGCACCTGGCCCTGGTACTCGGCCTTCTTGATCTCGGTGTCGCGGATGACGGCCGCGTTCTGCCGGGCCGCCTCCTGCTCGCGCTCGGTGGCCTCGCGGTCGCGCTCGGCCTCGGCGATGCGGGCCGCGGACGCGACGGCGGCGGCGTGCGGACGGCCGAGGTTGGTGATGTAGCCGGTGGCGTCCTCGATCTCCTGGATCTGGAGCGAGTCCACGACCAGGCCGAGCTTGCTCATCTCGTCGGCGGCGCTCAGCCGGGTCTCGCTGGTGAGGCGCTCGCGGTTGAGGATCAGGTCCTCGACGGTGAGGCCGCCGATGATGGAGCGCAGGTGGCCGGTGAACAGCTCGTGGATCGCGCCGTCCATCGACTTCTGCTGGTCCAGGAAGCGCCGGGAGGCGTTGGCGATCGACACCAGGTCGTCCCCGACCTTGTAGATCACCACGCCCTTGACCTGCACCGGGATGCCCTGCTGCGTCACGCAGTGCACTTCCAGCGTGGTGTTGTGGATGTCCAGCCGGAGCCGGCGGGCGACCTGGAAGCCGGGCATCACCATCGTGCCCTTACCCGTGATGATCTTGAAGCCCAGGCTGTCCAGCCCGTTGACCGGCTTGGACCGCGCGCCCAGTCCGGAGATGATCAGCGCCTCGTTGGGCTCGGCCACCCGCCAGATCATCTTGAACAGGACGATGAGAAATATGACGGCCGCGACGATCGCGATCGCGACGATGACCACTGGCATCCGCCCCTCCAACCGGCCCGCCCCGGGACCGGGACAGCGACACCGCCGGGGAGCCTGACCGTCCGGTTGCCGACGCCGCTGATCACTAGACGGTATGCCGGGTGGTTCGGTTCCCCCACGCCGGGACGACCTCCCCGAACGTCCGGATGCGGCCGTCCCGCGCGAGGGTCAGGCTTCGAGTTCGGGCTCAGGCCAGGGCGCGGGCGACGTAGACGGTGCGCGGCGGGTGGTACTCGACGACGACCACGATCTCGCCGACGCCGATCTCGTCCTTCGGGTCGACGGGATGGGCGTAGAACGCCTCCGCGCCGCCCCGGACCGGGATCATCACCTCGCCGACGAGCCGCGGCCCGATCCGGCCGATGACGCGCCCCTCCTTGCCGATCACGTGCCGCTCCCCCGGTCCGCTCGTCCCGCGCCGTCGCTCAGCGCCGCCCGTCCAGTGCCGCCGTCCAGTGCAGTAGTCCGGCGCCGACGCCCGCCGCCGTCGGGATGACGGCCGCACGCCTGCACGGTATCCGGCGCGCCGTCACGGGAGATAGTGCTCACTTCGGTCGTACGCCTGACGGGCAATCTGCTCGACCTCCGCGCGGGTGGCGTTCGGGCCGAAGAGGCTGACGGTGGCGACGCAGTGGCGGCCGCGCAGCACCACGTACCAGGCGCGGGTGTGGGAGCCGCCGCTGATGGTGCTGACGCCGACGGTGCGCGAGCCCTTGCCGATCGTCCCCCCGGGGAACTCGCTGACGCGGTGCTCGGCGGTCTGCGTCCCGACGCGGGTCTTGAACACCAGGCAGCCGGACGGGACGCGCAGGTCGAGCTGGCGCTGCGCCGCCTCGTCCGGCATTCCCATGAGGGTCTCGGTGACGACCTGGCCGTCCCCCCGGTTGAAGCTGGTGAGCGCGGCGGGCGCGGCCTTGTCCACGGCGGGCTGGGCTCCGGCGGCGTCGGCGCAGCGCGGCTTGTCCAGCGTCACCTGCTTCTGGAGCTGGCCGAAGTTCTGGATGCCCTTCAACGAGCCGTACTCGCCCGCGTCCGGCTCACCGACGCGCCGGTAGCCGGTCACGTCGGCGAGCAGCGCCTGCTTGAGCTGGTCGGAGGAGTATCCGGTCAGCGCGAGCGCGGCCCGTCCGCCCCCGCCGTGCGATCCGC
>NZ_JBFAOF010000685.1:0-3986 GCF_040675125.1 Spirillospora sp. NPDC049652
CGGGCGGCTGCGGCGCTACGTGGCGTGCGTACGACGTGGACCCGCTGTCCCTGTCGGCCATCGCGGAGAACGCGGCGCTGAACGATGTCGCGCTCGAAGCCGTCCGGTCCGATGTGACGGCGAGCCCGCCGGCCGCGGCGGACGTCGTGCTGGCCGGGGACGTCTGCTATGACCCCGACATGGCCCCGCCCATGCTCGCCGCCCTCCGGGCGTGCGCCGGGCGCGGCGCGACGGTGCTGGTCGGCGACCCGCGACGGGCCTACCTGCCGCGCGGCCTCACGGCCGAAGCCGAGTACGACGTCCCGAGCACCGGCAACGTCGAGGAACGCGACCTGACCCGCACAGCCGTCTTCCGCCTCCATCCGGACGGGTAGCGTTCACGACCCCGCGCCGGGTCGCCCCGGTGTCCGGCGGGTCAGCGGGCGGAAATGGTGTCGCGTCCCAGGGAGACGCGGCCGAGCGTCGCGAGTTCGTCGGCGCGTTCGTTGCCCGGGTCGCCCGCGTGGCCCTTCACCCAGAACCACTCGACCTGGTGGCGCCGCACGGCCTCGTCGAGCCGCCGCCACAGGTCGGCGTTCTTGACCGGCTTGCGCCCGGCGGTCTGCCAGCCGTTGCGCTTCCAGGAGTTCATCCACTGCGTGATGCCCTGCCGGACGTACTGGCTGTCGGTGTGCAGCAGCACGCGGGACGGCCGCCGGAGGTGTTCGAGGGCCTCGATCGCGGCCGTCAGCTCCATGCGGTTGTTGGTGGTGTCCGGCTCGCCGCCGTGCAGTTCCTTGACGTGCGGGCCGTAGCGCAGCACCGCGCCCCAGCCGCCCGCGCCCGGGTTGGGGCTGCAGCCGCCGTCGGTGTGGATGATCACGGGTTCGGACAACACGGCTCCAGCGGACGGGCGATCGACGCCCGCCACCCTACCCCGCGGACGGCATAGGATGTGCGCAGACCATCTGCGCGGAGGCGACATGGAACCCGACGACAGCCCCGGCTTCCTGCTGTGGCGCGCCACGCTGCGCTGGCAGCGGCGGATCACCGCGGCGCTGGCCCCGTTCTCGCTGACCCACGTCCAGTTCGTGCTGCTCGCGAGCCTGTGGTGGCTGGACCGCGAGGGCGTCCGGCCGAACCAGCTCACCCTCGCCCAGCACGCCGACACCGACGTGAAGATGACCTCGCAGGTCGTCCGGCGGCTGGAGGACAAGGGACTGCTCGTCCGCGAGACCGACCCGGCCGACACGCGCGCCAAGCGGCTGCGCGTCACCGACCGGGGGCGCGAGCTGGCCGAGGCGGCGATCGCCGCGGTCGAGGCCGCCGACACGGCCTTCTTCGCCGCCGCCCCCGACCGGGACGCCGTGCTCACCACCCTTCGTCCGCTCGCCGCGCCCCGCGACTGACGAGCCGGACCTCCGGCGGCGTCCTCAGACGGACGGGTTGGCGGCCCGGCCCTCGGTGCTGAGCAGGACGACCGTGCCCTGCCCGGGCAGGCGGGGCAGGGCGGCGCGGAGTCCGGCGGCCAGGCCGGGCAGCTCGACCAGCGGCGTCGGCTCGTAGCCGGGCAGCGCGGCGTGGAAGGCGGCGACGGCGCGCCGCCCTCCCAGGCGCGGCCGATGGCCACGGGTCACAGGGGACTTACCCATCGGACATGCGGGTCGGACGCACTACCGAATGGGTGTTTTCACCGATGGCGATGAGAACGCGCGGCCCTCACAGTCGAATCAAAAGCAGAAACAGGAAACAGCCGATCTCCGAGTGGAGGCGCAATGCGCCGCTCATCCTTCGCCGACCGCCCGGAGCGCGCGGTCGCGCCACGCACCCTCGCCGAACTGATGGCCACCGACGAGGCCGCGCCGGCCGCCGACGAGGACCAACCGGCCGCCGCCCGGCGGACCCGGCGCGCACCGCGCGCGGCGCGCACCCTCCGCAACGCCGCGTGATCACGCGCCGGGCGGGCGAACTATGCTGGCCCGGTGCGCGCTGAACGGGATCTGAAGGCCGAGGACGTCCCCGCGCCCGGCCGAAGGAACGCCCACGTCGTGACCGGTGACGCCTCGCTGCCCGGTGAAGCCTCGCTGACCGGTGACGCCGCCGGGGCCGATGGCGCTTCCACCGGGAACGGTCGTGAGTACCGCATCGGCGAGCTGGCGGAGGCGGTCGGCCTGCCGGTCCGGACGCTCCGCTACTACCAGGAGCGCAAGCTGCTGCCGCCGCCGCGCCGCACCGGCCGGATCGGCCTGTACTCCGAGGAGCACCTCGCCCGGCTGCGCATGATCGGCGGCCTGCTGGACCGCGGCCACACCCTGGAGGGCATCCGCGAGCTGCTGTCGGCGTGGGAGCAGGGCCGCGACATCCACAGCGTCCTCGGGGTCGAGCGGGCCGTCACCGACCCGTGGTCGCGCGAGGAGCCGGTGACGATGAGCTTCGAGGAGCTGTCCGCGCTGTTCCCCGGCCAGGTCACCCGCGAGCGGCTGGACGAGGTCGCCGCGGCCGGGCTGCTGGAGGTGGACGGCGACCGGATCACGCACTGGAGCCGCCGCCACCTGGAGGCGACGGCCGCGTTCGTCCGGGCGGGCGTGCCGGTCGAGGAGGTGCTCGCCGCCGGGGTCGAGCTGCGCCGCCGGCTGGACGAGCTGGCCGCCATGTTCGTCCGGCTGACCTCGCAGTACGTGGTGGGCGAGCTGGCCGGGCGGGACCCGGACGGGCTCGCCGAGACCCTCGCCCGGCTGCGTCCGGGCGCGGAGGTCACCGTCGAGGCCGGCTTCGCCGCCGCGATGGACCGCCAGGTCAGGGCCGAGATCGACCGCGTCCTGGCCGGGCTCGCCGGCAACCCGGACTGAACCGGCCATTTCCCCCGATATCAAACCGTTACCGGTTTCAGGCGGCAGGCCGTGACAAAAGGTCTTTAGCGTGTCGGCTGTGACACGACGCCTCCCACGCCTGCTCACCACCGCGCTCCTCGCGACCGCGCTCACCTCCACCGCCGGAGCCGCCCAGGCCGCTCCCGCCCGAGGCGTCCCGACGACCCGCGCCGCCGACGTCTCGGCCGCCGCCGCCGTCTGCACCTCCACCGCCGCGCCGGGGACCGCCAAGCGGGTCGGCACGGCCATCACCGCCGCCCTGCGCGGACGCTCCGGAACCGAGTCCGTCGCCGTCTACGACCTCAAGCGCAAGCTGTGGTGCGGCGTCGCGTCCGGCAGCCACTACGACTCCGCGAGCACCGTCAAGGTGACGGTGCTCGGCGCGCTGCTGCGCAAGGTGCTGGACGAGCGGCGCGCCATGACGTCCTCGGAGCTGTCGCTCGCCAAGAGCATGATCACCAAGTCGGACAACGCCGCCACGACCAAGCTCTGGAACCATGTGGGCCGCACCCGCATGCAGCGGTTCCTGCAGCAGGCGGGGATGACCCACACCAAGCTCGGGGCCGGCGGCTACTGGGGTCTCACCCAGATCACCGCCCGCGACGAGATCGTCCTGCTGCGCAAGTTCAACGAGCCCAACACGCTGCTCACCGACAAGGCCCGCAACTACGGGCTCACCCTGATGCACCAGGTCGTCTCGTCGCAGCGCTGGGGCACCCCGGCGGGCACGCCGTCCGGGATCACCTGGCACGTCAAGAACGGCTGGCTGCCGCGCCACAACAAGTACTGGCGCGTGCACAGCATCGGCGCGTTCTCCGGACGCGGCCAGTCCTACACGATCGTCGTGCTCACCCGCGACACCCCGTCCATGGCCTACGGCGTCGCCACGATCGAACGCGTCGCGCGCGCCGTCCACCGCGGGCTGAACCCGGACCTGCGCAGCATGTCGACGCAGTCCGTGCCGGGCATCCCGTGGGAGCGGTCGGACGGCTCGGTCCCGCCGAACGTCTGATCCGGCCCGCCCGACCCGGGGCCGTTGACGCGGAGCCGTCCTGACGCGGAGCCGTCCTGACGCGGAGCCGTCCTGACGCGGAGCCGTCCTGACGCGATGGTCCGCCCGGCGAGTCGATCTCGCCG
>NZ_JBFAOF010000686.1:0-3986 GCF_040675125.1 Spirillospora sp. NPDC049652
TCTTTCCCTACCCTACGCTCTTCCGTTCTCGGCGACGAGCCGCTCCCGGTCGGCCTGGCCGGGGGCGGGGTCGAGCGGCGCGGGGGCGGGCGCGCCGTCCGCGCCCGCGCCGGACTCGCGCAGGGTGCCGAGCATCCGGCGGAGCCCGGCCAGCGTCTCCCGGCTCGTGGCCTCGATGGCGGCGAGCGCGTTGCGGGCCTCGTCCGGCTGGGTGTCGATGACCCGGCCGCCCACACCCGCCTGGATCGCGACGATCCCGATGCTGTGCGCGACCATGTCGTGCAGCTCGCGGGCGATCCGCAGCCGCTCGGCGGCGACGGCCCGCTCGGTCTCGCGCGACCGGATCTCCACGGCGTGCTCGCGGCGTTCGCGGAGCATCCGCGCCGTCGTCATCGCCGCCACGAACCCGAGCAGCACCAGGGCCACGCCCTGCACCTGGCTCTCGGGGCCGTGCGGGAGCGCGAGGGCCACCAGGAGCTGGAGCGCGACCACGCCCGTGCAGGCGACGGTCCTGGCCGTGCGGGAGGTGTGCAGCGCGATGTAGGCGAGCGCGACGTCGTCGACGACCAGCTTGGTGTAGCCGGTCGACCAGGTGACGTGCGTGGCGAACAGGGAGACCCAGCCCAGCATCAGCAGCACGACCAGCGCCGGGGTGCGGCGGCGCAGCAGCAGCGCGGGCACCGCCATGACGACCGCCGGCACCAGCACGGTCTGGGAGATCGCGGTCGGGTTCCGGTTCAGGAGCGGGATCAGGATCAGGGCGAAGGACACCGCGCAGGCCCATGCCAGCACGGCCGCGGCGGCCCGGCGCAGGAAGGCGGCCAGGCCGCCGGACGGCGCGGACGCGCTGGTGGGGGACTCGCTGGTGGGGGACTCGGTGGGCGCGGCGGGCATGCCGCGATCGTAACCGTCCGCGACCTTCGCGGGTATTGGCCGACGGGCGTACGCCCACGGGCTACCCCGGGCCCCGCGATTGTGGCCGACGGCCCGACGACCGGCGGGGGCCGTCCGGGCGATCTTTGCCGCATGAAGACGTTCGTCCGTGCACTGCTGGCCGTGGAGACGGCCGTCCTCGTCGTGTCCGCCGTGCTCTGGGACTCGCTGGACTTCCGCATCTACCGGCTGGGCGGGGGAGTGGTCACCGACGGGACCCGGCTCTACACCGAGCAGCTCGCCGCCCACTGGTACACCAACACACCGGTGTTCGCGCTGCTGTCGGCGCCGCTCTCGGAGCTGCCGCTCACGGCGGCCCGCGTGGGCTGGCAGCTCGCCTCGCTGGCCGCGCTCGTCTGGGCCTGCGCGAGCGTGCTGGAGCTGGCCGGACGGCCCGTCACGCGGAACACGGTCGCCGCCCTCGTCGCGGCCGCGATGCTCCTTGAGCCGATGTACCACACCTTCTTCCAGGGGCAGGTCAACCTCTTCCTGCTCGCACTCGTCCTCGCGGACGTCAGGGCCGTCGCGCGCGGCCGGACCGCGGGCTTCGGGATCGGCCTCGCCGCCGCGGTGAAGCTGACGCCCGGCATCTTCATCGTCCTGCTGCTGGTCACCGGACGCCTGCGCGCGGCGGCCGTCGCGGCCGGGACGTTCGCGGCGGCCGTCGCGGGCGCCTGGCTCGTCGCACCGGACGCCTCGCGCGTCTACTGGTCGGGCACGTTCCGCGACACCTCGCGCGTCGGCGTCACCTACATCAGCAACCAGTCGCCGTTCGGCGCGCTCTCCCGGCTGCTCGGCGGCGACCCGGCCCGCGTGCAGAGCTGGTACCCCCTCGTCTCCGTGGCCGTCGCCCTCCTCGGCCTGGCGGTCGCGGCCCTGTGGGCCCGGCGCGGCGACTGGCTGGCGGCGGTCTCGGTGACCGGCACGACCGGCCTGCTGGTCTCGCCGATCTCGTGGTCGCACCACTGGGTGTGGGTGCTGCCCGCGCTCGTCCTGCTGCTCCGGGACGGCCGGCGCGTGGCGGCGGCATGCGCGTACGTCCTGTTCGTGCTCTGCCCGCTGTGGTGGACGCCGCACGACGGCACCGACCGGGAGTGGGGCTTCCACGGCCCGCTCACCCTGGTCGCCAACTGCTACCTGGTCTCGGGACTGGCCTTCCTGGCCTACGCGGCGCTCGGACTGCGACGCCGGAACCGTACGCCGGACACCGCGCCGCTCGCCCTGACCGGGGACCCGCAGCCCCTCAGGGAACCGGTCGAGGTCGCCTAACCCTCAGGGGGGAGCGCACGGTTCACCGTCGCGCGGGAAGCGCGTCCGGCGCGGCGGAGCCGAGGCTTGGGGACCATGAACACCAAGAACCTCACCGCGATCGCCCTGACCTCGGCCGCCGTCGCCGGCCTCGGCGCGGTGTCGTCCGGGCCCACGGTCTCCGCCCACTTCGCCCCCACCGCCGCCGTCGCCCACGCCGACGAGCGCGGCTCGCTGGTCGCGGACGAGTACCTGCGCACCCTGACCGCCGACGAGGTCCGCACGGTCCTCGGCCAGGGCGGCTTCGACGCGTCGACGGTGCGCCGCGGCGTGGACGTCTACCGCCTCACCTACCGGACGGTCGACACGAAGGGCGCGGCCACCACCGCCACCGGCCTGTTCGCCGTGCCGCACGGGAGGCGGGGCAGGCTCACGCCCGTCTCGTACACGCACGGCACCACCAGCTACAAGCCGGACGCCCCCTCGACGAGCACCACGCCGTGGGCCGTCGGACCCGCCTACACCTACGCGGGCTCGGGCTTCGCCGCCGTCGTCCCGGACTTCCTCGGGATGGGCGGCGGGCCGGGGACGCACCCGTGGAAGGACGTGCCGTCCGAGACGACCGCCTCGCTGGACATGCTCCGCGCCGCCCGCGCGTTCGCCCCGCGCATCGGCCGCAGGCTCGACCGGGACGTGCTGATCACCGGCTTCTCCCAGGGCGCGTCGTCCGCGCTCGGCCTCGCCCGCGCCCTGCAGGACGGCGCGGACCGGCACTTCCGCGTGAAGGCGGTCGCGCCGATCAGCGGCGGCTACGACTTCGCCGGAGCCGAGCTTCCCGCCCTGCTCAACGGGGATCTGGAGGCCAAGTCCAGCGCGCTGTACGCCGCCTATCTGCTGACGTCCTGGCAGCGCATCCACGGCGGGATCTACCGGACGCCGTCGGAGGTCTTCCAGGAGCCCTACGCCGACCACGTCGAGAAGTACTTCGACGGCACGACGCCGGGCCCGGAGATGTTCCAGGGCATGCCGGACCGCCTGGCGGACCTGCTGACGCCGCGCGGCTGGGCCCTGCTGCGCAACCCGTCCGGCACCTTCGCCAAGGCCCTGCGCACCGACGGCGAGGTCTGCACGGCCTGGACGCCGCGGATGGCCGTTCGCTTCTACCGGGCCGAGACCGACGAGCAGGCGACGACGCTCAACACCGATCACTGTGTCGCCTCGCTGCGGGCGCGCGGCGTGGATCCGCAGGTCGAGAACCTCGGCAGGCCGCTCTACCAGGGCTCCCTGCACCTCGGTACGAACGTCGCCGGGACCGGGAAGGTCGTCCACTGGTTCACCTCCATGGCCGCCTGAACGCCCTGACACGCGAGGACGGCCACTCCGGGGGGAACCGGAGTGGCCGTCCTCGTCGCGCTCAGCGGAGCGACCTGGGTGTCAGCGGAGTGTCACCGGAGGAAGCCCTCGTAGTTGCGCTGCTGGAGCTGGGACTCGATCTGCTTGACCGTGTCCAGTCCGACGCCGACGACGATCAGGATGCTCGTCCCGCCGAAGGGGAAGTCCTGCGTGGCGTTCAGCATGGCGAACGCGACCATCGGGATGAGGGCCACGAGGCCGAGGTAGAGCGCGCCCGGGGTCGTGATGCGGGTCAGGACGTAGTCCAGGTACTCCGCGGTCGGGCGTCCGGGCCGGATGCCGGGGATGAAGCCGCCGTACTTCTTCATGTTGTCGGCGACCTCAGTGGGGTTGAAGGTGATCGCGACGTAGAAGTAGGTGAAGAAGATGATGAAGACGAAGAAGACCGTCAT
>NZ_JBFAOF010000687.1:0-3985 GCF_040675125.1 Spirillospora sp. NPDC049652
GGCCGGGGGCGTGAGATGACCGGACCGGACGAGGCACGCGACACGCCGCTGCGCCCGTTCGTGCTCACCAGGGGCCGCACCGCGACCGGGCGCGGCCTCAAGGTCGACACGCTGCTCGCCGCCGCGCCGACCGACGCGCCGCTGCGCGTGGACGCGCCGCCGCAGGCCCGCGACCTGTTCGCGCTCTGCCGCCGGGGCGTGCTGTCGGTCGCGGAGGCCGCCGCGCACCTGCGGCTGCCGGTGAGCGTGGTGCTCGTGCTCGCCGACGACCTGATCGCCTCGCACCACCTGACCGCCCGCGCCGGCAGCGGCTCGGCGGCGCCCGCCCCGTCCCTCCTGCGGGAAGTCCTCGATGGCCTCCGTCAGCTCTGACCCCATGGCGGCGGCGCGGCACGCGACGGACCCGGCCGCGCGGCACACGCCGGACACGGCCGCGCGGCACGAGCCGGACCCGGCGGACGGGGTCCGGTTCGTGCCGGGCACCGTCCAGCGCACCGCGAAGATCCTGGTCGTCGGGTCGTTCGGGGTGGGCAAGACGACCTTCGTCGGGTCGGTCAGCGAGATCGAGCCGCTGCGCACCGAGGAGCCGATCACCACGGCTTCGGTCGGCGTGGACGACCTGCGCGGCCTGCCCGGCAAGACCAGCACGACCGTCGCGCTCGACTTCGGCCGCGTGACGCTGTCCGACCGGCTCGTCCTGTACGTGTTCGGGACGCCCGGCCAGCGCCGGTTCTGGGACATGTGGGCCGGGCTCGCCGAGGGCGCCGCCGGCATCCTGGTGCTGGTGGACGTGCGGCGGATCGCCGACAGCTTCGAGGTCATCGACCATCTGGAGGACGCCGGCCTGGACGCCTTCGCGGTCGCCGTGAACCGCTTCCCCGACAGCCCCGACCACGACCCCGCCGCCCTGCGCGAGGCGCTCGACCTGCTTCCCGAGACGCCCGTGCTGTCCTGCGACGCCCGCGACCGCGAGTCGGCCGTGGCGTCCCTGGTCCGGCTGGTCGAGCACGTCCTCGACAGGAGTGAGAACCGGTGACCGCCGCCGATCTGTACGCGTATCCGCAGGTGATGCCCCTCGCCGCGACCACCGCCGACCCGGACGCCGCGCTGGAGCGGCTCTGGCGCGAGCACGGCCCGGTCGCGCCGGTCGAGCTGATGCCCGGCGTCCGCGCGTGGCTGGTGATGGGCTACGCCGAGATCCGCCAGATCACCACCCAGGACCACCTGTTCAGCCGGAACGCCGACACCTGGAGCCTCGTCCGGGACGGCACGGTCGGGCCGGACTCCCCGCTCGGCCCGATGATGTTCCACCGCGCCAACGTCATCGGCGCGGACGGCGAGGAGCACCGGCGGCTGCGCCGTCCGATCGAGCAGGCCATGGCCGCGCTGGACCACCGCGCGCTGCGCCGCACGGTCGAGCGGCTGTCCACCGGGCTGATCGACCGGATCGCGCCCGCCGGACGCGGCGACCTCATCGCCGACTACGCCGCGTCCATCCCCGTCCTCGCGATCGGCGAGCTCATCGGCCTCGACCCGGGCCGCGCCCGCGAGCTGCTCGACGCCATGAACCTGCTGTTCTCCAGCGGACCGCGCGCGCAGGAGGGGAACGCGAGGTTCGAGGCGCTGCTGAACGAGCTGGTCACCTCACGGATGGACGGCGGCTCGTCCGACCTGACCGGCTTCCTCGCCGGGCACGAGGACCTGGCGACGGCCGGCGAGATCCTGCAGACGCTGGTCGTGGTCGTGTCCGCCTCCAACCACACGTGCATCTCCTGGATCGCCGAGACGCTGCGGCTGATGCTCGTCGACCCGCGCTTCGCCGGACGGATCAACGGCGGCCGGCTGTCCATCGACGACGCGCTGGACGAGGTGCTCGCCCGCCAGCCACCGATGATCAACTTCCCGGCCCGCTACCCGCTCGCCGACACCGTCCTCGCGGACCGCCCGGTGCGCGCGGGGGACGCGCTGATCCTCGGCCTCGCCGCCAGCGCCCGCGACACCCGCGTGCACGCGTCCGACTGGTGGACGCGCGGCAGCCGCGCGCACCTGGCCTGGTCGGTCGGCCCGCACGCCTGCCCCGGCCGCGACCCGGCGCGCACCATCGCCCGCACCGCCGTCGCCACCGCCCAGCACCTGCTCGGCGACCTGCGGCTGGCCTGCGACCCGGGCGAGATCGGCTACCAGCCGAGCCCGTGGATCCGCACCCCCGTCAGCCTCCCGGTGACCTTCACCCCGCGCACCCCCGCGACCTCCGGGGACTCCCCGCGCACCGCTGCGGAGTGCCCGCGCACGCCCGCAGGCTCGCCGCCCCCCGCCACCTCGGAGAACGCCCCGCTTCCCACTTCGTAGACCGCCCACCTCCGGATCGCGCCCTCGCGCGCCCGATCCCGGGACCGTGACGCGGACGACCGCCTTGGAGACGCCCATGACCGCAGCCCCGTCCCCCTCCGCCGCCGAGATCCCCGTCATCGAGCTCGACCCGGCCGCCGCCGACCACCACGGCGAGGCCGCCCGGCTGCGCGCCGCCGGGCCCGTCGTCCGCGTCGTCCTGCCCGGCGGCGTCCGCGCCTGGGCCGTCACCACCCACGCGCTGGTCGACGAGCTCGTCCGGCACCCGGACGTCAGCAAGGACTACCGGAACTGGACGGCCGTGAAGACCGGCGAGCTCGCCGACGACAACCCGATCATCGGGATGATCAAGGTGGACAACCTGGTCACCGCCGACGGCGCCGAGCACACCCGGCTACGCCGCCCGATCGTCGGGCAGTTCACCCGCAGACGCGTCCAGGACATGGTCCCCGCGATCACCGCGGCCGCGGCGGCCCTGGCGGACGCCCTGCCGGCCTCCGAGGTCGTCGACCTGCGCGCCCACTTCGCCGCGCGGCTCCCGCTCCAGGTCATCTGCGAGCTGCTCGGCGTCCCCGACGACCAGCGCGCCCGCCTGCGCCACCTCGTGGACGCCATCTTCCGCACCGACACGACCGCCGAGGAGGTCGTCCAGGTCCAGGCGGAGATCCCGCGCCTGCTCGGCGACCTGATCCAGGCCCGGTCCGCCGCCCCCGGCGACGACCTGACCAGCGCGCTCATCGGCGTCCACGCCGCCGACCCGGCCGCGCTCTCCGCCGAGGAGCTCGCCGGGACGCTCTGGGTGCTACTCACCGCCGGCCACGAGACGACCATCAGCCTCATCTCCAACGCCGTCCGCGCGATGCTCACCCACCCCGACCAGCTCGAAGCCGCCCTCGCGGCGCCCGAGGACCCGTGGCTGGCCGTCGTCGCCGAGACCCTCCGCTGGGACGCCCCCATCGGCAACTTCCCGGCCCGCTACCCCCTGCGCGACCTCACCCTCGGCGGCGTCACCATCCCGGCCGGGGACGCGATCATCGCCCCCTACACCGCCGTCAACCGCGACCCCGCCCAGCACGGCCCCGACGCGGACCGCTTCGACCACACCCGCGCCCAGAGGGGCGACCTCGCGTTCGGCGCGGGACGCCACAACTGCCCCGGCTCCCACCTCGCCGAGACCGAGGCCCGCATCGCCCTCGCCGTCCTCTTCGAGCGCTACCCGAAGATGGCCCTGGCCGTCCCGGCGGAGGACCTGCCCCCGGTCCCGAGCCTGTTCACCAACAGCGTCGCCGCCCTCCCCGTCCGCCTCAACCCCTGACGCCGCCCGGACGGGCCTCCGACTCCGAGGCCCGTCCCCCCCCCGCGGGGTTGAACCTCCCCCAAGGGGAGGTGCCAGGGTGGACCGCATGCGGGGCGAAGCCACCTACTCGATCGGCGAACTGGCCGACACGGCCGGCGTGACGGTGAAGGCCGTCCGCTTCTACACCAACCACGGCATCCTGCCCGAATCCCACCGGACCGCCTCGGGCCACCGCCGCTACGGCGCCGACGCCGTCGCCCGCCTCGCCCTCGTCCGCACGCTCCGCGACCTCGGCCTGGACCTCGCGACCGTCCGGCGGATCGTCGACCGCGAGACCAC
>NZ_JBFAOF010000688.1:0-3981 GCF_040675125.1 Spirillospora sp. NPDC049652
TGGCTGCGGCCGCGCCGAGCACGGCCTTGCGTACCGACTGCTTCATGACGAACTCCCTTCGACCGGGCGGTCACGGCGAACGGGTACTCGCCGCTATGGGCTGAGGCTTCTCGGTCAGCCTCCGAAGGTGTCGATGGCGCTGAGCTTCCAGGTGCCGTCCACGCGGATCGCGGTCACCGCGAACACGGCCGCCGAGTAGCTGGTCTGGTTCTTGTCGGTCCGCGTGTTGCGCTGGTCGGCGAAGATCAGCAGGCGGGCCTGGTCGTCGCTGAGGGACTTCACGGCCGTGTCGGTGACCGTGGTCGTCAGGATCTGCTTCTGCTGCGGGGCCTGCTGCCGGACGGTCGCGAACATCGCGTTGTACTGCCGGACCGCATCACCCGTGAGCAGCTTCTTCGCGGCCTGCTCGGTCTTGCCCGTGTCGGCGTAGTTGTACGAGAACACCGTGTTCAACGCGCTGGTGACCTCGCCCTTCACCTCACTCGTGCGGGCGTTGTCGGTGAGCGCGTGGTTCTCCGACGCCGCGTTGCCGGTGATGGCCTCGGCCTTCGTCCCCGCCCACGCGGCGGTCGTCCCGAAGGCGACGGTGAGGACGCCCAGGAGGGCCACGACGCGCGTCCGGGCGGTGCCGGGCACCTTCCTCTTGTCCTTCGTGGCCTTCTTGCCCTTCGCGGCCGTCGTGGCCGTCGTGGCCTTCTTGGCCGTCGTGTTCTTCTTCTCGGTCTTCATCAGTTCCCCGACGACGTGGCGGCCTGGCCGAGGGCGGAGAGCCTCCACCCGTCGGACGTCCTGGTGAGCTGGCCGGAGAGCCGCCGGATGCTGGCGGACGACTTCCCGTCGGGAGTCGTCACCGTCACGCGGATCGCGACCATGACGCCGGCCTTGCCCGCGTCGGAGTCCAGCTCGGTGATCCCGGATTCGAGGATCTTGGCGGTGCTGACCGTCTTCGCCTTCGTCACCGAGGCGGCGAGCTGCTGGCGGCCCTGGACGATCTGGTTGTACAGATCGGCGGTGGTCGAGTCCTGCCAGAGGGAGAGGCCCTGGTCGATCTTGGTGTAGTCGAGCGTGTTCAGGTTGACGATCTCCTGCTCCGCGGAGCGCAGGACCTCGTCGCGCGTGCGGGCCTGGCTGATGCCCTTGTCGCTCGACGCCTGGTGGTAGCTCCACCCGAACCACGCGGCGGCGAACCCGGCGAGGACCGTGACCGTGATCGCGATGAGGATCAGCGGATCGCGTCGCCAGCCCCGCTTGGTCTTCGGCTCGCCGGCCTCCGGCTCCTTGTCCTCGGTGCCGGTCTCGGCGGCCTCCGACCCGGACGCCTCGGACTCCGGGTCTTCCGAGTCCTTCGACTCCTCGTCCGGCTCAGGTGAGGGCTTCTTGGTGACGTCCCTCGTCCTGACCTTGGACTTCGGCTTCGGTTTCGGCTCCGCTTCCTCCTCCGCCGAAGCGGCGGTCCCGGAATCGGCCTGAGCCTCGGTATCAGGCTCGGCCTCGGCCTTGAGCTCTTGCTTGGTGTCCACCTGAAATCCACCCCTTCCTTCAGGCGGCCCGCAGTTCGGTGATGCGCCACGTCCCACCGGAGCGGTGGGCCGTCACGATGAGCTGGGCGGCGACCGGCGTGCCCGTGGCCTTGCCGGCCCGCGTCGCCTGCTGGTCGAGGAAGACCACGACCACCGCCGTCCCATCCCTGTCGAGGCGCACGACGCCCGCGCGCACGACCTTGGTGGTCAGTGCGAGCTGCTGGCGCGGCGCCTCCTGGCGCACCTGGCCGAAAAGCGATTGGTACTGGGCTGCGGCCTTGCCCGTGAGCAGGCTGGAGGCCGCACGTGATGTGGAGTCCGGGTCCGTGTACGAGTACGTGAAGACCCGCTCCACCGCCTGCGTGACGTTGGAGATCGCCTCCGATGTGGCGGTCTTGTCCAGCAGGACGCGGTTGGCGGCCGGGCCGCCCGACGCGCGGTCGGACGCCCACGTGTTCAATGCGAACGCGCCCGCCGCGATGGCGACGGCGAGCAGGAACGGCCACCAGCGCTTGAGGAGGACGCGCGAGCGCTTCTCCGGCTCCCGCTTCTTCCTTGGCCGCGCCCGGACCTCGACCTCAGTGCTCACCTGCGGCCTCCCGGAGCGACCGGGGTCAGGGACTCGACCTTCCACAGGCCCTCCGAGATCCGCTTCATGCCGACCTCGAACCGCTTGCGCTGCTCGGAGGACGGCGCGCCGTCCGCGTCCGCGCCGAGGAACACCCGGACGGACGCGAGCACCGTCGCCTTCCCGCCGTCCTTGTCGAACGAGGTGACCGCCGCGGCCGTGACCTCGCCACGCGTTGGGACCTGCTGCTTGGCGAACTTCGCCTGGGCGGCGGGCAGGTCGCGCTGGAGGGCCTCGCGGAGCGTGCCGGTCGAGATGTCGAGCCAGTGCTCCATGTCGAGCTGCGCCCGGGACGGGTCGACGCTGTTCAGCATCACCATGTCCCGGACGGCCGTGTCCCTCATGTCGTCGCGCTGCGCGGCGTACGTGCGGTCCTCGTTCCAGACCGTCCCGGCCCACCGCCACCCCGCGAACCCGAGGAACGCGAGGGCGGCGGCGACCAGGACGAATCCGGTGAGGCGTGTCATCGGCCGATCCCCAGGAGCTGCTGGAGGGACGTCCCGCCCTCACGGCCGAGGCCTGGGAGGCCGACCGCCGAGAAGAACGGCTGTGCGGCGGTGATGTTGGCGCTGTCCACGCCGGGGACGGCTGCGGCCGGGACGCCGTAGTGCGGGGCGTTCGCCGCGCCGCGGACGTTGATGCCGCTGCTCTTCGGCTCCGCGCAGTACGCGCTGCGGTTGAACTTGCCCGGCTTGAGGTCGGTCGTGCCGTTGCGGTACTGCGTGCCGCCGTAGCCGCGCGTGCAGGGCTGCGGGTTGAAGAAGGTGTTCACCAGGCCGAGGCGCAGCTTGCCGTCCTGCACGATGGACGGGCCGATCGCGGAGATCTTCGGCAGGTTCGCGAGCGTCGTCTCCAGTCCGGGCAGGCGCGCGTCGGTGAGCCGCGAGGTCGTCAGGAGGTTGGCCAGCAGGATCGGCAGTCCGGGCTGCATGCGCCGGAGCAGGTCGATCAGCTCGCGGTTGGCGGGCGGCCCGTACGCCAGGATCTTGCGGATGTCGCCGTCGGACGACCGGAGCGTCTGCGCCAGCAGGTGGGAGTTGCGGGCGAAGTCCTTGAACGCCTGCGCCTCCTCGTTCTGCGTCCGCAGCACGATGTTCCCGTTCTTGATCAGCTCGTCGGTCTGCGGGAACGCGGCGTCCGACGCGGCGATGAACTCGCCGCTGGTGTCCAGGAGCTTCTGCAGGTGCGGGCCCTGCCCGGCGAACGCCTGGCCGAGCTCGTCCACGACGACCTTGAGGTCGTTCAGCGGCAGCGACCCGGACAGGTCGTTGATGCTCTTGAGGGTCTGCTCCACCGGGGCGGGCGTGGCCGTCGCGCTGCGCGGGATGACGGCGCCCTGCGCGAGGTACGGGCCGCCGTCGCGTTCCGGCTCCAGCTCGACGTACTGCTCGCCCACGGCCGACCGGTTGGCGACGATGGCCTTGAGGTCGCGCGGGATGTCGGGGGCGCTGTCGGAGATGTGCAGGTCGGCGAGGACGCCGTCCGAGGTGAGCTTGAGGTCGCCGACCTTGCCCACCGAGGTGCCCCGGTAGGAGACGTCGGAGCCCTTGAAGAGGCCGCCCGTCGTGGGCAGTTCGAGCCGGACGACGTAGTAGCCGCGCATCCCGACGTACTTGCCGAGGTCCGCGTAGGTGATCGCGATGTAGGAGATCACGAAGATGGCCAGCAGGGTGAAGACGATGGCCTTCAGGCGCGCGCCGACGGTCAGCATGTCAGTTGCCTCCCAGGGTCGGCAGGGGCAGCGCCGGACGGTTCGGATCCGTCCCGCCGCCGGACCCGCCCGTGCCGCCCGTGGGGGCGGACGGGCCCACCTGCTGAGGAGTGTTGGACGGC
>NZ_JBFAOF010000689.1:0-3973 GCF_040675125.1 Spirillospora sp. NPDC049652
AGCTCGCCGAGGACCAGCGCGACCAGCGCCCAGGCCAGCGCGAACAGCATGGTGGCCAGCTCCGGCCGCGGCGCCGGGAACGGGTCGCCCGGGGCGCCCCCGGTGTAGCGGGCGATCGCGAAGTAGGCGGAGAGGCCGCCGAGCGTCCCGGCCCACGCGAACCGCCGGTGCCCCGTGTACAGGGCGGCCCCGATCGCCACGAACGCCGCGACCGGCACGGGACCGTAGGGGTAGCCGCGCAGGAAGTACAGGCCCGTGATCAGCCCGGCGGCCCCCAGCGCGACCCTGGGGGCCCGGCGGCGCACCAGCAGGACGGCCGGGCCGCCGACCAGCAGCACGAACGCCAGCGCGTCCAGGGACGTCGCCGGGGGCGTGTGCGGCGGGCCATGGTCCCAGCGCCGGTGCGCGGCGCCCTCGGTGCCGGCGACCTGGAACAGCGCCAGGAATACCGGCACGACCCACACGGGCCACGCCGCCGGCCGCAGCCGTGGGCCGGCCCGCCAGGGCGCGGCGGACGGTGCGGAGACGCTCATGCCCGAACCCTAGGGCGGCCGGGAGCCGGCCCGCGTCCGCCGCCGGGAGGGACCGCTCCTACTCCCGCGGGCGTATGCGGCTCAGCGCCGCCCCTCGGGGAACGGCCGGGGCGTTCGGCCCGGCGGGCGGGGTCACTCGCCCTGGAGGTTGGCGGAGAACCAGAGGGCGATCTGGGGCATCTGGCCGCGCCAGGAGGCGAGCGAGGGGCCAGGCCCCGAGACGAGCGTCTTCTGCACGCGCATCGGGGGCTTGGCGCGCGCGACGAACACATCGGTCTGCTGAAGCTGGCGCATCGCGTTCGTACTTACTGTGAGCAGCATCGAGATCGGGGGCGGCGGCATGTTCTCGAGCCGCCAGATCAGCTCCTGCTCCAGGCGGTAGTCGACGCTGCCGCCGAACAAGTCGCCCGCCCAGGGGCCGCGCGGTCCGTTCGGTGCGCCCTCGCCGCCCTGGCCGGGCTGGTCGTTGGCGGTGAGCCCGGAGGGGACCTCGGAGGACAGGCCGAAGGTCGCGTTGATCGTCGCGGCGGTGCCGAACCGGGCGGAGTCGGTCATCGCAAGCCGCGCCGCGCACTGGCCGCTGCTGCCGAAGCCGAGCACGCCCCAGCCCCGGTGGTCGGCCGGCAGGTGGTAGACCTCGCGCAGCGCGAGCGGGACGTCCTGCGCGTAGAAGGAGAGCGCCTGCCCGGTGCCCTTGCCGGGCAGGTTCAGGCAGGCCGCCGGGTGGGTGCCGGGATTGGCCGGGCTTTTCACGCCGCCGCCGGTCGTGCCGCCGCCCGCGGGCCGCTCGGCGGCCTGGGTGAGGCCCTTCACCGACCGCATCATCACGTAGACGACCGGCTGCGCCCGGTTCGCCGCCGTGAGCTTGGAAGCCTCCTCCGGCAGGTGCGCCTGCCGGATCCAGGCGAGCCTGTCGTCGGACGGCCCGGACCCGCCGGAGATCGCCAGCACGACCGGCAGCCGCTTGCCCCGGTTCTGCGGCTGGAAGTACTGCGGCGGCAGGTAGGCGAACGCCTCGGCGGTGAGCCCGGTGGTCGCGCCGGTGATCTGCAGCCGGTCGACACGGCCGTCCACCTTGGGGTCGGCGGGACGGCCCGGCCGGCGCGGGCCGAGCGTGGTCGGGGTGCGCTTGACGAGCTTGCCGAGCGTGGTCTCCTTGCCCCGGCTCGGCTGGACGGTCTGCACCTTCTCGTTGGACCGGACGGGGCCGAACAGGTCGTCCCAGGTGTTGTAGAACACGAACCAGCGGTTCACCAGCAGGACGATCGCGAGGGTCAGCGCGACCTGGGAGGCGCCCAGCAGCACCGTGCGGGCGCCGAGCCGTTTCAGCCCGCCGCCCGCGAGCCGCGGCCACAGCCACAGCGTGCCGATCCCGAGGACGGCGGCGAGCAGGCAGACGAGCCCGATGAACGAGAGGTTCGAGGGTTCCACGTCACTCCCCCTGGAGGTGGTCGCTCAGCCACGTGATCGTGGGAGGGATGTACTTGCGGAACGCCTTGAAGTTGTGGCCGCCGGAGGGGAGCATCCACTTGTCCACGACCAGCGGGGGACGCGCCGCCGCCATGAACTTCTGCGCCGACGGGTAGGTCTTCTCGCCGGTCAGGGCGGACGCCACCAGGATCGAGACGGGCGGCTGCGGCAGGTTCTTCAGCCGCCAGGTCAGGTTGCTGCTGTTGCGCAGGGCCTTGCTGCCGCCGTACAGGTCGCGGGTGGTGGTGTCGAGCAGCGCGTGGAAGTGCCCGGCCATGCTGGACGCGGCGGAGAACCGGTCGGCGTGCAGCATCGCCAGCTTCGTCGCGCAGAAGCCGCCGGTGGAGTACCCGGCGAGGCCCCAGCCGCGCCGGTCGCGGGCGACCCGGCCCTTGTAGGTCTGGGTGACGGCGTCCGGGATGTCCTGGGCGAAGAACGTCTCGACCTGGGGGCCGCGCGGCACGTCGGCGCACTCGGTGTCCCAGCCGTTCTCGACGGTCGGGCGCATCATCACGTAGATCATCGGCTTGGCCTTGCCCGTCGACATCTGGAGGAACGCCTCCTCGGGGACGTGCCCCTTGTCGATCCAGGTGAGCCGGTCGGCGGCCGGGTAGCCCGCGATGAACAGCGCCACCGGGAACCGGGTGACGGCGTACTTCTTCTGGAAGTACTGCGGCGGGAGGTACACGTACGCCTCGGACCGCAGGCCCGTTCGCACGCCCTGGATGTCCAGGTGCTGGACGAGTCCGTCCTTGGCGGGGGTGCGGCCGTGGCCGGGGCCGAGCTGCGCCGCCGGGGTGACCTTGACCTGCGAGGACGCGGTGGCGTTCGGGTTGCTCGGGGGTTTCTCGGTGACCTGGGCCTTGCCGCCTGCCGCGCCGAGCAGGTCCGACCAGCTGCCGTAGAACAGGTAGTACTTGTTCACCGCGGTCAGCACGAGCGCGACGATCACCAGCTGGACGCCGGCCATCACGCCGGCCCGTCCGGCCAGGGCGAGCGGCCCCCGCCCCGCCAGCCGGTTCCAGCCGCGCAGCACGACGAGGGCCACCACCAGGGCGAGGACCAGCAGGAGCAGGACGAGGAGCCCCCAGCTCGTCAATCCCAGCATTGTGTTGCTCCCCCTAGTGGTTCATGCTTCGCCCCGTTTTGCGGGCGCCCTTTGAGAACTCGGCAAACATGCGGCAGAGTTCCAGCAAAGATTCAGAAACTGGATCGTAATGGGCGCACGAACGCCTCGGGCGACTCCGTGCGGTCACCCTACCGACCTGAGGGTTAGGCGCACGTTTACCGTGTGCCCGAGATCACTCAGCCCGGCGCAGTGGTGGCGGGCCGTCCGTCCGGGGGCGGGGGAGCAGGCGCCGGCGAGGCGTTCCAGGGGTGCGGGACGGCGCTCAGCCCGCGAGCCATTCTCCCGTCTCGACGCTGACCAGGCCGTGCCGCGCGGCCTCGATCACGGCCTCGCGCTGGGAGTGCACGCCGAGCTTGCTGAGCACCGACTGGACGTGGCTGCGGGCGGTGCTGCGGGTGACGCCCATCGCCTTGGCGAGCGTCTGCGTGGACTCGCCGCGCGCGAGCCGGGTCAGCACCTCGCGCTCACGCGGAGTGAGGAACCGTGCGACCCGCTGCGCCTGGCTCTGCCCCGGGACGCCGGGACGGGCGTCCGGACGGCGCGGAGCGGCCCGCTCGGCGACGATCTCGCCGCGGCCGACCCGGCGCAGCACCGCGAGGATGTCGCCCGCCTGCTGGCCCTTGTGCGCGAACCCGCGCACCCCGGCGGTCAGGCCCGCCGCGAGGACCGGCGGCTCCAGGTAGCCGGTCAGCACCACGAACCGGGTGGACGGCGCGGCCGCGCGCAGCCGGGGCATCCACTCCAGCGCGGTGGTGCCGGGGAAGTTGAGGTCGATGAGGCACAGGTCGGCCCGGCGGGCGCGCAGCACGGTGAGCAGCTCGGCGGGCGAGTCGACCTGGCC
>NZ_JBFAOF010000690.1:0-3972 GCF_040675125.1 Spirillospora sp. NPDC049652
TGCGCCGGGGACGCGGCGATCGTGTCGAGCGCGCTGGCGAGCGCGGCCGAGAAGCCCGTCCGCCAGTCCGATCCGGCCGCCCGGAACGCCGTGTCCACACGTGTCCGCAACAACCGGGTGGAATCGCGGTAAAGCGCGACGAAGCAGTCGTCCAGATCGCGGAAGCGGGCGTGGAAGTCCGCCTCGCTCAGTCCGGCGGCGTCGGCCACGTCCCGCGGCCTGGTCTGCGGGTATCCGCGTTCGGCCACGGTGCGCGCGAACGCGGCGAGCAGAACGCCGCGGTCAGGGTCGGGTGTCGTCATCGAGGGCTCCGCTTTCCGGGACCACCGCTCCCCGGCGTCCGGATCCGGACGCCTCCCGCAGTCAGGTTGACATGAAACACCACTTGGTTTCTAGTGGCTCTGAGAACTCCCGCATCCGGCCGGTGCATCCACCCCACCCGTCCCGAGAGAGGACGCAGCACATGCCTTCGCGGATCGTCAGCACAGCCCTGGCCGCCGTGGCCGCCAGCACGGGCCTCGTCGCCCTGACCGCCGCCCCGGCGCTCGCCGCCGGCATCTCCCCGGCCAGCACGGCCATCACCGCGACCAGCACCAACGTCAAGTTCGCCGGCACCCTGTCCGGGCTGCCGTTCTCGGTCAGCTGCTCGCTCTCGACCATCAAGTTCACCACCCCGGCCTCGGGCTACGGCCCGGTGAACCTCACGCCCCCCACCCCGGGCAACCCGAGCTTCACCGGCTGCCACGACAACTTCGGAGGCACCGCGACCATCACGCCGAGCGGCGTCTGGAAGCTGTCCGCGACGGGCGGGACCTCTCCCACCGTCACTCTCACCATTCCGGTCGGAGGGGTCAAGTTCACGACCTCGACGCTGCCCTCGTGCGTGGTGACCGCCGCGCCGACGGCCCCCGCGCCCATCACCGGTCCGTACAGCAACGCCACGCACTCGCTGAGCGTCAGCGGCGCGACGGTGCCCTTCTCCAGCTCCGGCTGCGGGTCGGTCAGCCCGACCGGCACCGTGAGCGGGACGTTCGTCACCAGCCCGGCGGTCACCATCACCTGACCACCGGCCGAGCGGGGCCGTCCGGCGAACCCCGGACGGTCCTGTCCACCCCTCCCTCGGGCCGTCCGGCGTCGCCGGGCGGCCCGTCCGCTCCCTCCCCTCCGCATCCGGACGGGGCGGACGTGACGGCGCGGACGTGACGTGGCGGCGCGGACGTGGCGGGGCGGACGCGGTTGACAGGGCGCGAGCGAATGGCCGGTTGAGGCCGGTGTGCGGCCGATGCCTTGACCTGAGACACCCCCAGGTTTCTATTGGGGCCCCTGGATCTTGACCAAAGGAGGCGATGGCATGCGCCGTCGACGCAATCGCGCCGCGGCCGTGGCGCTCACGGCCGTCCTCGGCACGGCCCCCGTGGCCCTGCCGTCCGCCGCCCACGCGGCGGACGCGACGGAGTACGGGCTCCCCATCCCGGACGTGACGCCGACCGGCGTCACCGCGGCGGGCGGCGGCGTGTGGTTCACCGAGTCGCAGGGCGGCGTCGGCCGGATCGCCGCCAACGGCAAGATCACCGAGTACCCGGTGCCGAGGAACTCGCAGAAGGGCACCGGCTACCCCGACGCGATCACCGCGGCGAGCGACGGCGCGCTGTGGTTCACCGACGAGTCGTCCCAGGTCGCCCGGGTGGGGCGGGTGAACGCCTCGACCGGCGCGGTGTCGATGTTCGAACTGCCCGCCGACTCCCTGCCGGGCGCGCAGGTCAGCGGCATCGCCCCCGGACCGAACGGCTCGATGTGGCTCGCGGCGGGCGGCAGCGGCGCGATCGTGAAGATCACGGCGTCCGGCTCGACCGCCGTCCTCACCACCTTCGCCACCGGCCTCAGCCCGTACTCGGTCACCGTCGGCCCCGACCAGGCCGTGTGGTTCACCTCCGCCGACGGCCAGATCGGACGGCTCGACCCGGCGTCCGGCGCGGTCACCACCTACCTTCCGCAGGGCGCTCTCGGCGGGTACCCCACGCTCGGCGAGATCGTCACCGGCAAGGACGGCAAGCTCTGGTTCACGGAGCCCGGCAGCGGCAAGATGGGGTCGCTGGACCCGGCGTCCGGGCAGATCGCCGAGTACGACACCCCCACCGCCAACGCGCGCCCGACCGGCCTCACCGTCGGCCAGGACGGCGCGCTCTGGTTCACCGAGTCGTCGGCGTCCAACCTCGGCAAGCTCGACCCGGCGAGCGGCCAGATCACCGAGTACCCCGTGCCCGCCACGCTCTCGGCTCCGTTCCGGGCGGCCACCGGCCCGGACGGCAGGATCTGGTACACCTCGCCCGGCCGCGGCAGGGTCGGCTACGTGGACCCGGCCGACCCGCCGTCCGGCACGCCGCACCAGGCGTCGCCGCCGTACGGGCCGGGTTTCCCGGGCGTGCAGGCGCAGTTCATGAACCGCTGCTCGGTCGGCACCATCTGCATCACCCAGGTGACGACGGGCGGCAGCACCAAGATCGGCTCGTTCGCGCTGACCCTGCCGCCGGGCGCGATCCGGATCACCGGCTCCCTCGGCGCGCCCGACTCGACCGGCAACCCGGTGCTGACCCCGCCCGTCACCGGCCAGCAGTTCGAGGGCAAGCCGATCGACGTGCCGGGCGGCATGATCGGCCAGCTCCCGCTGGTCGGCCCCATCCTCGGCAAGACCCCGGCGGCGATGTGGGCGGTCAACAAGCTCACCGTCACCCAGACGCTCGCCGGGCCGGTGCACGTCCTGCCCACGCCGGAGGGCGGGTTCGGCGCGCAGGCCAGCCTGAACATCCACCTCAACAACGAGCTGCTCGGCAAGAACTGCGTGATCGGGCCGGTGAACGCCAGCCTGCTGCCGAGCTTCCCCGGGCTGTTCGGCAACGACGTCCAGCTCGGCTGGGTCGGCGGGCAGATGGACATCAACGCGCCGATCGCGATCCCGAAGGCGTCCGGCTGCGGCCCGTTCGGCATCCTGGACGGCGTCATCAACCAGATGATGGGGCTGCCCTCGCCGGCGTCGAAGAACAGCATGACGCTGACCGGCATCCTCAGCCTCGGCGGCGGCGTCAACCCGTCCAACACGCCGAACGCGCTGAAGGCGAACTCGTCCAACCCGACGGCCAAGAAGCTGCGCGCGCTCATCCAGAGTCCGAACGCCAAGCGCGCCGTCAAGCCCGCGACGCACGTCGCGAAGAAGCGCACCTACACCGTCAAGGTCCGCCACTGACCTGACCTGGCACTGACCTGACCTGAGTGACCCGGCACGGCGACCGGCACGGCCGCCGCCGGACCCGAGGGACCAGCCTGATGTCGGCAGGCTGGTCCCTCGCCGTGCGGGGACGGTCAGAGCCGGTCCAGGAGCTCGACGGCGCGGGCGACGCCGTCCTCGGCGCGGAGGCGGGCCCCTACGGCGGCGGCGGCCGTCCGCATGTCCTCGCTGGTCGTGGCCTCGCGGACGGCGGCAGCGAGCGCGGGGACGGTCAGCCGGCAGAAGGGGACGGGACGCGGGCCCGCGCCCAGCGCGGCCACCCGGTCGCCCCAGTAGGGCTGGTCGCCGAAGAACGGGGTGACCACGGACGGGACGCCCGCGCGCAGGCCGGCCGCCGTCGTGCCCGCGCCGCCGTGGTGGACGACGGCGGCCGTGCGCGGGAACAGCCAGGTGTGCGGGACGTCCCGGACGGCGAGGACGTCGTCGTCCGAGGTCGCCGGGTCGCCCTGCACGATGCCGCGCACGCCCGCCAGGCGCAGGGCGGTGCGGACGGTCAGGTCGGTCAGGCGGGCGTCCTTCGGGACCATGCTGCCGAACCCGGCGTAGACGGGCGGCGGGCCGTCGGCGAGGAAGGCGGCGAGGTCGTCCGGGGGCTCGTAGTCCGGCTCGTCCAGCGTCCAGTAGCCGGTGAGGTGGCCACCACATCCAGAACCTGCTCGGCACGATGGGCAAGGTCAAGGCGAACGCCA
>NZ_JBFAOF010000691.1:0-3969 GCF_040675125.1 Spirillospora sp. NPDC049652
TGAACAGCAGACCGGGGAGCGGGTCGACGATGAAGTCGAGCTCGTCCATGAGCCGGTACGACCAGGCCAAGAGTGGCGTGGACAAGGCCGGAGACCCGGCGAGTCCGCCGAGCGGCTCGGCGACGGCGACGACGTTCATCGGGGGGCTCCCCACGAACTCGGCGACGAACCGGTTGCCGGGCCGTTCGTACATCTCCACGGGCGGCGCGACCTGCTGCAGCTCGCCCTCGTTCATGACCGCGACATGCGTCGCCATGGTCATGGCCTCCATCTGGTCGTGGGTGACGAACACGACGGTCGCGCCCGTCTCGTCGTGGATGCGCTTGAGCTCGGTGCGCATCTCCAGCCGCAGCCGCGCGTCCAGGTTGGACAGCGGCTCGTCCAGCAGCAGGACCTCGGGGTCCACCGCGAGCATGCGGGCGAGGGCGACGCGCTGCTGCTGCCCGCCCGACAGCTGCGAGGGGTAGCGGTCGGCGCACTCGGCCACGCGGACCTTGCGCAGCGCCTCCATGGCCCGCTCGCGCCGCGCGGCGGCCGGGACCTTCCGCATCCGCAGCCCGAACTCGACGTTGCGCAGGACGGTGAGGTGCGGCCAGAGCGCGTAGTTCTGGAACACCAGGCCCATGCCCCGCTTCTCCGGCGGGACGTAGACGCCGCGGCCCACCGCGTCCAGGACGCGGTCGCCGACGCGGATCTCGCCCGCGGTCGGCTGCTCCAACCCGGCGATCATGCGCAGGGTGGTGGTCTTGCCGCAGCCGGACGGGCCGAGCAGGCAGGTGAACGACCCGTCCGGGATGGTCAGGTCCAGGTTCCGGACCGCGACATGGCCGCCGGGGTACTGCTTGACCACTTCACTGAGGGTGATGGCCGACATGGTCAACCTCCGATGCCCGAGGCCAGGCTGCTCCGGGTGAGCCGCTGGGCCAGATAGGTCAGGGTGAACGAGAGCAGGGCGATGACCAGCACGACCGCGTTGGCCAGCTGGGTGTATCCGTAGTCGACCAGGCCGATCGACAGGGTCGTGAGCAGCTGGGTGCCGGAGGTGGTCAGCATGATCACGATGCTGAGCTCCTTCAGCCCGGACACCAGCGGCAGCACCACGCCGGTGACGAGGGCGCCCTTCTGGATGGGCACGATGATCCGGAACATCCGGACCGGCCAGCGGGCCCCGGCGACCTGCGCGGCCTCCTCGGGTTCGCGGCCGAGCTGCATCATCGCCGCGATGCCCGAGCGCGACGAGTACGGCAGGTGGGTGACGACCAGCACCAGGACGAGCAGCGTGACCGTCCCGTAGAGGGCGGGCACCGGGCCGCGCCGCACCGCGAACAGCGACAGGCAGGCGGCGGCGAACGCGATGCCGGGCACCAGGTACGGCAGGAACGAGACCTGCCGCAGGAACCCCGACACGCGGCCGCCGTCGCCGCGCACCACCACGTAGCCGATGAGGAGCCCGACGAAGCCGCAGACCAGCGCGGCGATGCCGACGATGCGCAGGCTGTTCCAGGCCGCCTCGTACAGGTCGGAGCCGCGCAGCACGCCGTGCGGGAACCCGACCGCGCCGGGGATGTCCTCGCCGATCCAGAACGTGAGCGTGAAGTTGTCGGCGCGGAACACCCCGGGCGTCTTGGTGACGGTGGACAGCAGCAGGGTCAGCACCGGGGCCGCCACGCTGACCAGGAACACCGCCATGCCGACGGCGAACGCCGGCCAGCGCCAGCGGCGCAGGTCCGCCCGCCGGTCCATGGCGCCCTTGCCGCCGACGGTGACGAACCGGCGCTGCTCGCGGACGAGCCGGGTGTCCACGACCACCACCAGCACGCCGACGAGGACGATCACGCCGGCCAGCACCGAGGCCACGCCGGTGCTGCGGTCCCGGATGGCGTGGTACAGGCTGGTGGACAGCACGTTGTAGTCGCTCGGCAGGCCGAGGATGTAGGGCGTGCCGAAGGTGCCGAGGACGCGGCCGAGCACGAGCAGGACCGCCGAGGACAGCGCGGGCAGCATCAGCGGCAGGGTGATGCGGCGCAGGACCGTCCGGCCGCCCGCGCCGAGGATCCGGGCGGAGTCCTCCAGCTGCGCGTCGATGCGGCGCAGCGCGTTGCCGAACAGCAGCAGGACGAACGGGTAGTAGTGCAGCCCGAGCGTCACGATGATCGGGAACGGCCCGTAGGCGAGCCAGTCGGGCGTGGAGATCCCGGCGCCCTGCAGGTAGCCGACCTGGCCGCCGGACCGCTCGTTCTTGAACAGCGTCAGCCAGGCCAGCGCGAACGTCCAGGACGGCAGCATGTACGGCACCACCAGCGCCGCGGCCAGGAACTTGCGTCCGGGCACGTTGGTGCGGGTGACCAGCCAGGCCATCGACCCGCCCACGACCAGGGCGAACACGATGACGCCGGCCGACACGACGAGCGTGTGCAGCAGCGGCTCCCAGAACAGCAGCCGGCTGACGGGCGAGCGGAACACCCGCCACATGTAGTAGCCCGTCCAGTCCCCGGTGTGCTGGCCGGAGCGCGCCTCGTCCCCGTACTGGACGCGTCCGGCGTCCGAGAAGACCGAGATGAGCGGCGCGATGACGAGGTAGAGCAGAGCGAGGCACAGCACCACGCCGAGCAGCACGGTGGGCTCGCGCAGGAGCACGCGGACGCGGTAGAGCACGCGTCTGCCACGTGACGCCGGGCGCGCGGGGGCGGCGACCGCCATGACGATTCCTCCGGTGGTGGGGTCAGCGGTGGTTGACGCGCCAGAAGTCCTTGATGTCCTGGCGTTCGCGGAAGTCGTCGGTCATGGTGCCCGGCACGAACCGGAACAGCTGGTTGTCCCAGTCGGCCAGGCCGGGCGGGTTGTTGGGGCTCTTGCCGACCGACTTGTTGCCGGACACCCCGCCGCTGCCGGACTCCAGCGCGAAGCCCTCCTTCTCCATGACGAAGTGGACGAACAGCTTCGCCGCGTTCGGGTGCTTGGAGCCGGTCGCGATCGTCGCGTACTTGGGGTAGGCGAACCCGGTCCACGGGGACAGGCCCTCGCAGACCTTCATGTGGAAGCCCTTCTGCTCGACGTCGCGGAACTTCGCGATGGACATCAGGCCGAGGGTCTGCTTGGTCTGGTTGGGGGCGGCGACGCCGGTCGCCACGTCCTCGTCCTCGGTGGTGAGGACCGGGGAGTTCTTGGCGAACCGCTTGACCCACTCGTGCGCGGGGTCCTTCTCGGAGAGCTGGAGCTTGCCCTTGCCGAGCGCGTCATAGGCGGCGGTCAGCTTGTCGGTGCCGTGGTCGGCGAGCTGCGTGAACCACTGCGTGAAGACCTCCTTGCCGAGGGGGTCCTGAAGCAGCACCTTGCCCTTCCACGCCGGGTCGGTGAGCTCCCAGAGGTTCTTCACCGGGCAGCCGTTCGGGCTGAGCTTGGGGTTGTAGACGAAGACGTACGCCTTCATCAGCATCATCAGCGGGTTGCGGTCGCCCTCGGCGATGTCGGATGCCAGGTCCGGCGGGATCCAGGTCCGGACGATCCGCTGCGGCAGGAGCTGCCCGACGAGCATCGGCCCGTCCTCGAAGAGGTTGACGTCGATGGTGACGTTCTTGGCCTGGGACTCGCGGGTCATCTTCTCGGCGGTCGCCGCCGCCTTGGACTTCACGCCCTCGGCCTTGATCCCGTACTTCTTCGCGAACGCCTCGGCCACGTCCTTGACGTCGCCGCTGCCGTCGTAGGCGAGGACCGAGCCCTCCTTCTTGGCGGCGGCGATCAGGTCGTCGAGCTTGAAGCTCGCGGCGTCCTCGACGCTGGCGGACGGCAGCGGGCTCGCGCCGCCCGCCTCGCCGCTGGTGGACGGTGCGCAGGCGGTCAGCGCGGACGCTGCCAGGGCGAGCAGTCCGGCGCACGCGGCGCGGGCGCGCCGCCGTCCGGGGGCGGATCCGTTCATGGTCGGTTCTCCTTGGGGGGACGCGCCGCCGGGCCCCCCGTCCCGGGGCCGCC
>NZ_JBFAOF010000692.1:0-3961 GCF_040675125.1 Spirillospora sp. NPDC049652
GTCGCCGACCGCGCGGGCGCGGCCGCGGTGCACGCCGAACTCGGCGGCTACCTCGCGATGTTCTACGTGCTCGGCGGCGGCGACCTGCACTTCGAGAACATCCTCGTCGCGGACGGGCACGCCTTCATCTGCGACGGCGAGACCGTCCTCGGGGCCGTCCCGGGCGACCGCCCGGACGGGACCGGCACCGTGATGGACTCGGTGTTCCGGACGGGCCTGATCGAGTGGCCGTCCGGGCGGGCCGAGGAGAGCTCGATGCGGCTCAGCGGCTACGCGGGCGGCGGCGCGTACGAGATGCCGACCAGCGTCCCGCAGGTGGACGAGGGGGGCCCGTCGTTCGCCGCGTCCGTCCGGCACGTGTCGGGCGTGCGGGTCGACCCGGGCGCGGGCAACCGGGTGTTCGTGGACGGCGAGATCACCCACGCCGAGGACTTCGTCGAGGACGTCGGCGCCGGCTTCGACGCGGTCTACCAGTGGTTCGCGCGGGGCGGCGAGGAGGCCGTGCGGACGGTGCGCGAGCTGTTCACCGGGTCGCGGGTCCGGTTCATCAACTGGAGCACGCAGATCTACTCGCAGCTGCTGCTCGCCGCCCGGCACCCGCGCTGCCTCATGGACCCGATCGAGGTGGACCTGCTGATCGACACCGTCCGGACGTTCCCCCGCGTCTGGGACCACGAGCTGGCCTGCCCCGACCGCGAGGCCCGGTCGATGTGGCGGATGGACATCCCGCTGTTCGACACGCCCGCCGAGGAAGCCCGGATGACCCACGACCACGGCCCCGCCGTCCCGCTGCGGCTGGCGGCGGCACCGCTGGACGTGGCGGCCGACCGGATCAGGTCCCTCACCGAGGAGAACCGGCGGCGGCAGCGGCAGTACATCGCCGCCGGGCTCTCCGGCGGCGACGTCACCAGCTCCGACTTCGCCGCGACCTGCGTCGAGCAGGCCGAGGCCGTCGCGCTGCGGCTGTGCGCGGAGGCGCGGGCCACCGGTTCGCCCTGGACGTCCTACGTCGTGACGCGCGACGGCCACGAGGAAGTGGACATCGAGGCCGAGCTGTACAACGGGACGGCCGGGATCGCGCTGTTCCTCGGGTACATGAACGAGCTGAGCCCGCGCCCGGAGTTCGAGCGCGCCGCGCGGCTCGCCCTCGCGCACGCGAGCGAGCACACCGATCCCCAGTGGATCGGCGCGTTCCCCGGCACCGGCGGGCTGATCTACACGCTGCTCCACCTGCACCGGCTGTGGGACGAGCGGGACCTGCTCGACCGCGCGGTCGCCCTCGCGGACGGCCTGGCCCCCGCGATCGAGCAGGACGAGCGGCTGGACGTCTACTTCGGCGTCGCGGGCCTCATCCCGGTCCTGCTCGCGCTCGCCGAGGCGACCGGCGGGCACGGCGCCGACCTCGCCGACCGCTGCGCCGAGCACCTGCTGAAGCGCGCGAACTCCGACGGCGACGCGCTGTCGTGGCCCGGCGACGAGGGCGGCGCGGCGCTGGCCGACCTCACCGGCTTCGCGCACGGGTCGGGCGGCATCGGCTGGGCGCTCGCGCTGGCCGGGGAGCGCCTCGGCCGCGACGCCTACGTGGACGCCGCGCACCGGGCCTTCGCCTACGAGGACCGGCACTTCGACGAGCTCGTTCAGGACTGGTACGACCTGCGGTCCTCGCCGGGCGGCCCGATCTGGAACGGCCGGCACTTCGCCAACGCCTGGTGCAACGGCGCGTCCGGGATCGGCCTCGGCCGCCTGGCCACCTGGGACACCCTCGGCCGCACCGACGACGACCTCCTGCAGGGCGCGCAGCGCGGGCTGACCGCGACCGTCCGCAACTTCCCCCGGCTGATGAACGACTCGCTCTGCCACGGCAGGTCCGGGAACGCCGAGCTGCTGCTCCGGCACGCCCTGCTGCGCGCCGAGCCCGCGTTCCGGGTGGAGGCCAACCTGCACGCCCAGAACCAGTGGCGCAACCTCGCCGAGGCCCGGCCCGGCCCGGAGTCGGGGTTCTTCCCCGGGCTCATGCTCGGCATGGCGGGCTTCGGCCTGCACTTCCTGCGCCTGGCCCGTCCGGAGCGGATCCCGTCCGTCCTGCTGCTCGACCCGCCGACCCGACCCTGAGGAGTGATGACGAGTATGTCCGTGGACGCCTGCCAGGAGTTCATGCACGTCGCCGGCACCGACCCCGAGCTGCGGATGCGGATGCGGGCCATGACCGGGGTGCAGGAGCTGCTCCGGCTCGCCCGCAGCCACGGGTACGAGTTCTCCGTGCCCGAGCTCGCCGCCGCGTCGTCCCGGCCGGGTCCGGCCGAGGACGAGCCGACCGAGCGGACCCGCGGCGCGTCCGCCGGCGCCGAGGAGCCCGCCGCGCGGGCGGAGGCGGAGGCCCGGGACGGCACGACCGTGCTGCACACCGAGTACTCGCTGGACGACCTGCCCGCCTTCACCGAGGTGCGCGAGCTGCTGCAGCTGGTCAAGGTCCGTCCGCCGACGGTCGACATGGACCGGTTCGCCGAGGCCTTCGACCCGGGCGACCTCGCGTCGACCGACCTCGCGCCGAGCGGGCCCGAGTACCAGCGGTGGCGGGCGGGCATCAAGCCCGTCCCCAACGACCGCCGCCACTTCCACCTGGTGAACCTGGACGACCACGTCGACCACCCCGGCTACGAGGAGTACCTGGACGCCAAGATCCGGCTGGTCGGGGCCCTGGAGAAGGTGTTCGGGCCGGAGGTCCGGTTCTCCGGGAGCATGTGGTACCCGCCGTCGTCCTACCGGCTCTGGCACACCAACGAGGACCAGCCGGGCTGGCGGATGTACCTGATCGACTTCGACGACGACTTCGCGGACCCGTCCGAGACCTCGTTCTTCCGGTACCAGACGCCCGGCACCGACGAGCTGGTCACGCTGCGGGAGCGGCCCCGGATGGCGCGCTTCTTCAAGATCGAGCAGGACCCGGCGAAGCTGTTCTGGCACTGCATCGTGAACCCGACCGAGCGGCACCGGTGGAGCTTCGGCTTCGTCGTCCCCGACGACTGGAAGGCCGCGCTGGAGGCCGCCGCGTGACCGCACCCTCCGCCGTCCCGGACGCGGCGACGGCGGCCGGCGCCCCGCCCGCCATCGCCGCGTCCGGGCTGCGCAAGCGGTACGGCGACGTCGTCGCGGTGGACGGCGTGGACCTGTCGGTCGCGGCTGGGGAGTGCTTCGCGTTCCTCGGCCCGAACGGGGCGGGCAAGTCCACCACGATCGCCATGCTGTGCGCGCTGGCCCGGCCGACCGCCGGCCGGGTCGCGATCGCCGGGCACGACACGGTCGCCGAGCCGCTGGAGGCGCGCCGCCGGATCGGGCTGGTGTTCCAGGAGTCCACCCTGGACCTCGGCCTCACCGCCGCCGAGAACCTGCGCTTCCACGCCGACCTGTACGACGTCCCGCCCGAGCGGATCCCGGGCCGCGTGGACCGGGCGCTCGACCTGGTCGGGCTGGCCGGCGAGCGCGACCGGATCGTCGGGACGTTCTCCGGCGGGATGCGCCGCCGCCTGGAGATCGCCCGCGCGCTGCTGCACCGGCCGCGGCTGATCGTCCTGGACGAGCCGACGCTCGGCCTCGACCCGCACGCCCGCGCCCGGGTGTGGGAGCACCTGCGGTCGGTCCGCGAGCGCGAGGCCGTCACGATCTTCCTCACCACGCACTACCTGGACGAGGCGGAGCAGTGCGACCGGATCGCGATCATCGACGCCGGGCGGATCGTCGCGCAGGGCTCCCCCGCCGCCCTGAAGGCCGAGCTGACCGCGCCGGGCGCGGACCCGCCGTCCCTGGACGAGGTGTTCCTGCACCACACGGGGCGTCCGCTGCACGACGAACCCGCGCTTGCCGCGCCGCCGGCCGCCGGCCCGGCGCTCCCGGACCCGCCGGCCGCCGCCCCCACGCCGGGTGCGCGGGAGCGCCCGTCCGACCTGCGGGCGCGGCGGGCGGC
>NZ_JBFAOF010000693.1:0-3957 GCF_040675125.1 Spirillospora sp. NPDC049652
GTGGTCGTCCTCGGCTACGGGCTGCTGCCCCGCCTCGCCGCGCTCGGGTGGGCCGTGCTGGTGGTGTTCCTGCTGGTCGGCGAGTTGGGGCCGCTGCTGAAGCTGCCCGGGTGGGCCATGGACGTCTCGCCGTTCGCGCACACCCCGAGACTGCCGGGGTCGGCCTGGTCGGCCACTCCCCTGCTGTGGCTCCTGGCGGTCGCCGCAGTCCTGGTGGGCGCGGGCCTGTGGACCTTCCGGCGGCGCGACCTCACCTCCTGAGGGAGCGGCGCCGGAACGGCGATGGAACGAAGGCGGCGATGGTCCTGGACCATCGCCGCCTTCGCCGTTCCGGGCTAGGGCTGGATCTGGGCCATGGCCTTGCGGATGCGCTTGTCGGACACCGGGAAACGAGTGCCGAGCTGCTGCGCGAACAGGCTGACCCGGTACTCCTCCAGCATCCAGCGGATCTGCGTGACGGCCTCGTCCTCGCGGCGGCCGGGCGGCAGGCGGCGCAGCAGGGCCGCGTACTCCTCCTGCAGCAACTGCACCTGGTTGGCGAGCATCCGGTCGCGGCCGGGGTTCTCCGGCAGCTTGTCCACCCGCATCTGCATGGCTTTGACGTAGCGGAGCAGGTCGGGCAGCCGTCGCGCACCGGTCGCCGTCACGAAACCCGGCCCGATCAGCGCGGCCAGGTGCTCCCGGATGTCGGTCAGCGCCGGCAGGAGCACCATGCTCGTGCTGCCGCGCAGCCCCCGGTCGAGCTGGTGGGCGGCGGCGAGGATGCGTTCGACCTGCGCCACGATCGCGGCGGTGGTGTCGTACAGGTCGGCGCGGACGAGGTCGTACAGGCGCTGGTAGCCCGCCTCGTCCCAGGCCGGTCCCCCGGCGTCGGCCATGAGCTTGTCGACGGCGGCGGCGACGCAGTCGTCGAACAGCTTGGCCACCGACCCGTGCGGGTTGTGGCTGAGCGCGAGCTTGGCCTGGTTGCCCAGGCGTCCCTGGATCTGCTTGGCCGGGGACGGCGCGTTCAGCAGGATCAGCCGCCGTGTCCCGTTCCACATGGCGCGGCGCTGCTCGGCCTCGGTCTCGTACATCCGGACGGCCGCGGACCCGCCCTCGTCGGTGAGCGCGGGGAACGCCTTGACCTCGTACCCGGCCTGCCTGCGCTCGTAGGTGCGGGGCAGCTCGCCGAGGGTCCAGGACGTGAGGCCCTCCTTCTCGATGCCCTCCTTGGACGCGGCCTTCGACAGGGTGCCGCGCACCTTGGCCGCGAGCTTGCGCTTGAGCGCGTCGAGGTCGGTGGACTCCTCGATCATGCGCTTGCGCTCGTCCACGACGCGAAACGTCATGCGCAGGTGCGCGGGCAGGCGCGACAGGTCCCATGCCTCGCGCGCGACCGGCACGGACGTCAGCTGCGTCAGTTCGCGTTCCAGGGCGTCCAGCAGCGGCTCGGTGCGCGGGGAGACGCGCTCCAGGACGCGGCGGGCGTAGTCGGGCGCCGGGACGAAGTTGACCCGCAGCTGCTTGGGCAGCGAGCGGATCAGCTCGGTCACGAGCTCACGGCGCAGGCCGGGGACCTGCCAGTCGAACCCGTCCGGCTTGACCTGGTTGAGGATCTGCACCGGCACGTGGACGGTCACGCCGTCGGCGTCGGTGCCCGGCTCGAACTGGTAGGTCAGCCTCAGCCGGAGCGGGCCCTGCTGCCAGTGGTCGGGGTAGTCGGCCTCGGTGACCGCGTCGGCCGTCTGGTTGATGAGCATCGACTTCTCGAAGCTCAGACGGTCGGGCTCGGTGTGGCGGGCCTTCTTCCACCAGGTGTCGAAGTGCCGTCCGGAGACGACGTCCTCGGGGACGCGCTCGTCGTAGAACTCGAACAGCGTCTCGTCGTCCACGAGGATGTCGCGGCGGCGGGCGCGGTGCTCCAGCTCCTCGACTTCTTCCAGCAGCGCGCGGTTCTCGTGGAAGAACCGGTGGTGGGTCTCCCAGTCGCCCTCGACCAGCGCGTGCCGGATGAACAGCTCGCGCGACAGCTCGGGGTCGATGCGCCCGTAGTTGACGCTGCGCTGCGCGACGATCGGCACCCCGTACAGGGTGACCTTCTCGTACGCCATGACGGCCGCCTGCTTCTTGGACCAGTGCGGCTCGCTGTACTGCCGCTTGACCAGGTGCCCGGCGAGCGGCTCGATCCACTCGGGCTCGATCCTGGCGTTGACGCGCGCCCACAGCCGGGACGTCTCGACCAGCTCGGCGGACATGACCCAGCGCGGCGGCTTCTTGAACAGCGCCGATCCGGGGAAGATCGCGAACTTGGCGTTGCGGGCGCCCAGGTACTCCTGCTGGCCGCGGCGGCGCGGCCCGCCCTCGTCCTTCTTGTCGCCTTCTCCCCGACCAACCGGCCCCGACCGACCTCCCAGGTCCTGCAGGCCGATGTGCGACAGCAGGCCGGCCAGCAGCGAGACGTGGATGCGCTCGGGCGGGGCGTCGGTGCTGTTCAGAGTGACGCCGAGGGACTTGGCGACCTGCCTGAGCTGGGTGTGCAGGTCCTGCCATTCGCGGATGCGCAGGTAGTGCAGGAACTCGTTCTTGCACATGCGGCGGAACGCGCTGCCCGACAGCTCCTTCTGCTGCTCGCGCAGGTAGTTCCACAGGTTCAGGTAGGCGAGGAAGTCCGAGGTCGGGTCGGCGAACCGGCGGTGCTTCTCGTCGGCGGCCTGCTGGTGCTCGGCGGGACGCTCGCGCGGATCCTGGATCGACAGGGCCGCGGCGATGATGAGCACCTCGCGGACGCAGCCGTTCTTGTCGGCCTCCAGC
The DNA here is from genome assembly GCF_040675125.1 of Spirillospora sp. NPDC049652. Lineage (NCBI taxonomy): Bacteria > Bacillati > Actinomycetota > Actinomycetes > Streptosporangiales > Thermomonosporaceae > Spirillospora > Spirillospora sp. NPDC049652. The sequence goes on from NZ_JBFAOF010000693.1 coordinate 2,794, forward strand.
ACCATGCGGGCCAGGCGCGGGTCCACGGGCAGCTGGGCGAGGCTGCGGCCGAGGGGGGTCAGGCGCTTCTTCGGGTCCTTCTCGTCCGGGTCGATCGCACCGAGCTCGTGCAGCAAGTCGACGCCGGCCTTGACGTTGCGGCGGTCCGGCGGCTCCACGAACGGGAACGCGGCGATGTCGCCGAGGCCGAGCGCGGTCATCTGCAGGATGACCGAGGCCAGGTTGGTGCGCAGGATCTCCGGATCGGTGAACTCGGGGCGGGCCTCGAAGTCCTCCTCGGAGTACAGCCGGATGCAGATGCCCTCGGACACGCGTCCGCAGCGGCCCTTGCGCTGGTTCGCCGACGCCTGCGACACCGGCTCGATCGGGAGCCGCTGCACCTTCAGCCGGTGGCTGTAGCGGGAGATGCGGGCGGTGCCGGGGTCCACGACGTACTTGATGCCGGGGACGGTCAGCGACGTCTCGGCCACGTTCGTCGCGAGGACGACGCGCCGTCCCCGGTGCGCCTGGAACACCCGGTGCTGCTCGGCGGACGACAGCCGCGCGTACAGCGGCAGCACCTCGTGGTGGCCGCGCTTGCCGGCGAAGTGCTTGGTGAGCGCGTCGGCGGTGTCGCGGATCTCCCGCTCGCCGGACAGGAACACCAGCACGTCGCCGGGGGCCTCGCGCTCCAGCTCGTCCACGGCGTCCACGATCGCCTGGATCTGGTCGCGGTCGGGGTCGGCGGCGGGGTCCTCGGGGTCGGTGACGGGCCGGTACCGGACCTCGACCGGGTAGGTCCGGCCGGACACCTCCACGATCGGGGCGTCGCCGAAGTGCCGGGAGAACCGCTCGGGGTCGATCGTCGCCGAGGTGATGATCACCTTGAGGTCGGGTCGCCGCGGCAGGATCTCCTTGACGTACCCGAGCAGGAAGTCGATGTTGAGGCTGCGCTCGTGCGCCTCGTCGATGATCAGCGTGTCGTACTGGCGCAGCAGCCGGTCGGTCTGGATCTCGGCGAGCAGGATGCCGTCGGTCATCAGCTTGACCAGCGTGTCGTCGCTCGACCGGTCGGTGAACCGGATCTTGTACCCGACGGCCTCGCCGAGCTCGGTGCCGAGCTCCTCGGCGATGCGGTCGGCGACGGTGCGTGGCCTTGTGCGCGTCGCGCAGCTTCGGCCAGGC
>NZ_JBFAOF010000694.1:0-3954 GCF_040675125.1 Spirillospora sp. NPDC049652
CCCGCACGATCCGGTCGCACGACTCGGACATGCCGCCCTTGCTGGGCGGATAGTGCTCGGTGATCCAGAGGACGCGCGGCATCAGCTGTCCACGAGCCCGTCGCCGCCGGAGTCCCAGTCGCCGCCGGCGCCGGTGTCCGAGCCGTCCCACTCGTCCCCGCCGCCGTAGTCGCCGGACGCCGTGGCCCAGTCGCCGCCGCCCGGCTCGAAGGCGTCCCGGTCGTCCTGGTCGAAGGACGGGTACCAGGTGGGGGAGCCGTACACCGACGAGCTGTTCTCGTAGTGCCTGCGCCGGGAGCCGTACACCCACGACCGGTCGTGGGCGTGATCCTCCAGCCTCCCCCGGCACTCCGAGCAGTCGCCGCCGTGGCCCGTGTGGTCGGGGCAGACCGGGCGTCCGCACGTGGGGCAGAGGCCGGCGGCGGGCCGGTCGCAGCGGCCCAGCACGAAGAACCCGGTGAGCATCGAGCAGCGGGGCGGCCCCTGCGGGGGCGGCATCGACGGTGGCATGGACGGTGGCATCGACGGCGGCGGCGTGGTCAACGGGCCCTCCTCGGGGTGGCCGCGGGCTTCCGCGGCGGGGTCCAGCGGAACAGCTCGCCGACGACGGTCAGGATCGGCTCGACCGTCCCGGGACCGCCGTGGGCGGCCACCTTCGCGGACGCGCGCAGCACCGTCCGGCCGTTCTCCTTCTGCTGCACGCGCACGGCCAGCCAGTCCGGCGCGGCGGGGGCGGGACGCACCACCGGCATGCCCTTCGGCAGCCGCCGCGTCGCGCGGACGACCCGGACCGGCTTGTCCTTCACCTTGACCTTGGTCTTGCCGCTGCGGCTCCTCTTGAGGATCCGGCGCTGCCGCACGCGTTCGACGACCGCGAGTTCCAGCACGCTGCCGTCCCGAAGCTCGGCCCGCGCGAGGAACCAGGGGTCGGTGTAGAACTTCTCGCTCCCCGACACCGCCGGCGGCCGGACCCGCAGGGGACGGATCTCGCCGCCCTTGTCGGGGACGACCGCGCCGCGCAGGTCGGTCGTCACGCCGAGGGGCGCGCCCGGTTCCATGTCCTCCTGCAGCACGCGCAGCATCGGGACGAGCGCCATGGCCGTCCGGTCCGGCAGCCGCCACTTCCGCTTGGTGATCGTCTGCTCGTGCGCGGCGAGGCTCGCCAGCAGCGCCGTCCACTCGGCGGCCGGCAGCGTCGCGGAGAACCGGCGCTCCTCCACGAGCTGCCTGTGCAGGGGATGCAGGCTCTCCAACGCCTTGCGCTGCTTACGCCACAACATGCGTCACCACCGATCGACCGGCTGGGCGGACAACGTACGGTAAACCTCCGCGAGCCGGGCGCGCGAGTGCGTCCAGGTCAGCGTGGCCGCGACGTGCTCCCGGGCGCGCGCGCCCATGGCCCGCGCCTGCCCGGGGTACTCCAGCAGCACCCGGACGGCCCGGGCCAGCTCGGCCGGACGGTCCGCCGGGACGAGCCGCCCGTGCTCCCGGTCGGCCATCAGCTCGCGCACCACCGGCAGGTCGGACGCGACGACCGGGGTCCCGGCGGCCATCGACTCCAGCACCTTCAGCGGCGCGCAGCCCTGGTCGAGGTTGCGCGCGCAGGCGGTGAGCGGCGCGACCGACAGCTCGGCGTGCTCCAGCCAGGCGGCGACGTCGGCGTGCGGGACGGTGAACCGCCACTCGACCCGGTCCTCCACGTCCAGGTGCCGGGCCAGCCGCCGCAGCGGCTTCGCCCGCTTCGGCGGGACCGACGAGCACACCACCAGGCGCAGGTCGGGCAGGTCGGCGAGCCGCGCGAACGCCCGGAGCAGCACATCCAGGCCCTGCCAGGGCTGGAGCGCGCCGACGTAGACCAGGTACCGCTCAGGGGCGTCCGCCGGTCTCGGGCGCGGCGCGGGGACGTCCGCGCCGTTCGGCACGACGGTGATCTTCCCGTCCGGGACGCCGTACGCCCGGACGGCCCGCGCGTTGACCTGCGACGGCACGATGACCGCGTCCGCGGCCGCCAGGCAGCGCGACTCCAGCTCGCGGATCTTCGCGAGCGTCCGCTCCGGAACGCCCGGACGGGTGTGCCGCAGCTCGATCGACGGCAGCCCGTTCACCTCGTACACGACCCGGTACCGACGGTCCGGCGCGGACACGACGGGCAGCGCGCCCCACGGGTCCCGGACGTGGACGACCTCCAGCGTCCCGGCGTGCTCGGCGACCAGCCCCGCCACCCACGCCGAGAACGCCTCGAACCGGTCGAGCAGGTTCGGCAGCGCGTCCCCGAACCGGACGATCTCCCGCGTGCCCTCCACCTGCCGGGGCGGCAGCGCCCCGCCGCCCGTCACGCCCAGCAGCCCGCCGCCGAAGCGCGCGAACATCTCGTCCGCCATCTGCGCGATGTGGACGGCGGCGCCCTTCGTCGACGGGAACAGGTCGAACGCGAAGTAGGCCGCGCGATGGTTCATCGGAGTCGTCTGGATCATCTGGCTCATAGGACGGCCGGCGCGTTCTCCCGGTGCCACGCGATCTGGCGGTGTCCCGCGTTCTCGCGGTGCCACGCGATCTGATCGGCGAGGCCGTCCGCGAGAGCGGTCCGGGGTGTCCAGCCGAGCAGCGCGCGGGCGCGGGACGGGTCGGCCCAGGTGCGGTCGGCGTCCCCGGCGACCGGCGCGGCCCACTCGATCTCCGGCCGGACGTCCAGGATCCGGCCGAGCAGCGCGATCGCCGCCCGCACGGTCACCGGCTCCGGATGGCCCACGTTGATCGCCGTCCCGTCCGGCACCTCGGCCGTCGTCGCGGCGAGCGTCGCGGCCACGACGTCGTCCACGTGCGTGAACGAGCGCGCCTTGCGGCCGTCGCCGAACACCGGCAGCGGCCGCCCGGCGAGCGCCGCCTCGGCGAACCGGTGGAAGGCCATGTCCGGCCGCTGGCCCGGCCCGTAGACGGAGAAGTAGCGCAGCACGACCGTGTCCGGCCGCCCGCGCGCCAGCCGCTCGGCCGCGACCTTGCTGGCCGCGTACGGGCTGGCGGGCGCGAGCGGGTCGTCCTCGCGGGTCGGGCGGTCCCGTCCCGCCGAGCCGTAGACCGACGAGCTGGACGCCACGACGACGCGTCCGGCCGCCGCCGCCAGGACGCGCCGGGTCGCGACCACGTTGTCCCGGTGGGTGGCGTCCTCCGCGCCCCACGACGAGCGGATCCCGGGCCGTCCGGCCAGGTGGACGACCACGTCCGCCGCACCGAGGGGCGCGAGGTCGGCGGACGCCAGGTCGAGTTCGGCCTTCGGCACCGCGAGCGCGTCCCAGGTGCGGCGGGCCGTCCCGGGCGCGAGCGCGCGGTCGGGCGCGTCCACGGCCAGCACGTCGTGCCCGGCCCGCGCCGCCGCCGAGGCCACCCGGCTGCCGATGAACCCGGCCGCCCCGGTAATAGCAATCCGCACCGAAGCACCCTATAAAGACCGGCCCGCGAGCGAACCCCCTCCCGGCCTCCGGTCGGACGCTCAGCGGCGGCGGACGACCCGCTTCTCGTCCCAGACCGGCTCCGGGGCCTCGACGACCGACCCGTCCGACCGGAACACCACGAACCGGTCGAAGGACCGCGCGAACCACCGGTCGTGCGTCACCGCCACGACCGTCCCCTCGTACGACTCCAGGCCCTCCTGCAACGCCTCGGCGCTGGCGAGGTCGAGGTTGTCGGTCGGCTCGTCCAGCAGCAGCAGCGTCGCGCCGCCCAGCTCCAGCAGCAGGATCTGCAACCGCGCCTGCTGACCGCCCGACAGCGTCTCGAACGGCTGCTCCGCGCAGTACTGCAGCTCGTAGCGGGCGAGCGCGTTCATCGCGTCGTTCCGCAGCCGCGCGTGCTCGGTCATGACGATCTCGCACGGCGTTCGTCCGGCCAGGTCGGGCCGGGCGTGCGTCTGCGCGAACAGCCCCGGCACCACGCGCGCGCCGAGCCTGGCGACGCCGG
>NZ_JBFAOF010000695.1:0-3951 GCF_040675125.1 Spirillospora sp. NPDC049652
GTATCCTGCTCATGGTCGTTGCCGTCGTCCATGTCGGTAAAAGATCGTTTAATGGCAGCGGATGCTGGGCCTGTTCATCAACACCGTCCCCGTGCGCGTCCGGCTGGACCCCGCCCGGTCCGCGGCGGGCATGCTCGCCGATCTCCAGGACGCCCGGTCGCGGCTGCTCGCGCACCAGCACCTCGGCCAGACCGAGATCCGTCGCGCCGCCGGGCCCGCCGCCGTCTTCGACACCCTGCTCGTGTACCAGAACTACCCGCGCGGCATCACGGCCGGCGCGCCCGCGGACGGCCCCTCCGGAGCCGGGCTGAGGATCACCGGGGCGGAGGGCGAGGACGCCTCCCACTACCCGCTGACCCTGGTCGGCGCCGCGCCGTACAGCCTCGCGGGGTCGGCCCAGGCGGAGTCGAGCGCGCCGAGCAGCGCCGCCCGCGCCGCCGGATGCAGCGGCTCGGCGGACGCCGCGTCGAAGTACCCCGTCACCACGCCGTCCTCCGGTCGTGCGGGCGGCGGGACACCGGCCGGACACCGCCGCGCGGGACCGTCGCCTCGCCGTGCCAGGAGGAGGGCCGGACAGAGGGTCTGACAGCACATGCTCGAGCCACGCCAGAACCCTAACCGGGCACCCCGAGGGGGGAGTCGCGGACCCTCGCGCTAGTGTGTCCCCCAAACATGTGACAACTGATCTCACCGCCCGGGAGTTCCCTGGGCTCTCATCCGTGGGGAAGGCATTCCGTGAGTCCGACCCGCTCTGGGGAGCGGCGTACGCCTGTGCGCAGTCGCCGCGCAATCAAAAGCGCCGGCGCGCTAGGTCTGCTGGCGCTGTCCGCAACCGCGTGCAGCGGTCAGGCGTCCCGCCTGGGCATGCCCGAGCCGATCAGTGACCAGGCCGAGCGCATGCTGAAGCTCTGGCAGGGCTCCTGGATCGCTGCGTTCTCGGTGGGCGCCGTCGTCTGGGGCCTGATCATCTGGGCGGTGCTGTTCCACCGCAAGCGCTCCAGCGACCTGCCGCCGCAGGTCCGCTACAACATGCCGATCGAGATCCTCTACACCGCGGTCCCGTTCGTGATCATCGGTGTGCTGTTCTACTTCACCGCGCGCGACGAGTCGTACGTCGAGAAGACCACCAGGAACCCGGCGGTCACGGTCGACGTGACGGGCTTCCAGTGGAGCTGGCAGTTCGACTACAAGGAGAAGCAGGGCGGTCAGGAGAAGACCGTCGCCTCCGTGATCGGCACCCCGGTCGCGCCGAACGCCCCGACGGGCGCCAAGCCCGTCATGGTCGTCCCCTCGGACCGGACGATCCGCGTGCGGCTGCACGCCAACGACGTCATCCACTCGTTCTGGGTCCCGGCGCTCCTCTACAAGAAGGACGTCATGCCGGGCTACACCAACGAGTTCGAGTTCACCGCTCGCAAGCAGGGCACCTATGAGGGCCGCTGCGCCGAGCTCTGCGGCGTCGACCACAGCCGGATGCTGTTCCAGCTCCAGGTGGTCTCGCCCGACCAGTACACGACATGGCTGGCAGGCCAGAAGGCCAAGGCGGCGGGGGGTGTCAAGTGACCGCGATCAGCCACGCGCCGACCGCTACGGTCGCCGCGTCCAGGACCCGCAAGGGTCGTCTGGTCGCCGACTGGATGTCGACGACCGACCACAAGAAGATCGGGTACCTGTACCTGATCACCTCGTTCATCATGTTCCTGTTCGGCGGAGTCCTCGCGCTGGTCATGCGCGCGGAGCTGTACAAGCCGGGCCTGCAGCTGGTGAGCAACGAGCAGTTCAACCAGCTGTTCACCATGCACGGCACGATCATGCTGCTGATGTTCGCGACCCCGCTGTTCGCGGGCTTCGCCAACGTGATCATGCCGCTGCAGATCGGCGCGCCGGACGTCGCGTTCCCGCGCATGAACATGCTGGCCTACTGGCTGTTCCTGTTCGGTTCGCTGATCGCGCTCGCGGGCTTCCTGACCCCGGGCGGCGCGGCCAGCTTCGGCTGGTTCGCCTACTCGCCGCTGTCGGACGCGGTCCGCTCGCCGGGCATCGGCGGTGACATGTGGGTGATGGGCCTGGCCATGTCGGGCTTCGGCACGATCATGGGCGCGGTCAACTTCATCACCACGATCCTGTGCATGCGCGCCCCGGGCATGACGATGTTCCGGATGCCGATCTTCACCTGGAACATCCTGCTGACCTCCATCCTGGTCCTGCTGGCGTTCCCGGTCCTGGCCGCCGCGCTGCTGGCGCTGGAGGCCGACCGCAAGTTCGGCGCGCACGTCTACGACGCCTCGCACGGCGGCGCGCTCCTCTGGCAACACCTCTTCTGGTTCTTCGGCCATCCAGAGGTGTACATCATCGCCTTGCCCTTCTTCGGGATCGTGACCGAGATCCTGCCGGTGTTCAGCCGCAAGCCGGTCTTCGGTTACATCGGCCTGGTCTTCGCGACCATCTCGATCGCCGGCCTGTCGATCACCGTGTGGGCGCACCACATGTTCGTCACCGGCCAGGTGCTGCTGCCGTTCTTCTCGTTCATGACGTTCCTGATCGCGGTGCCGACAGGAGTGAAGTTCTTCAACTGGGTCGGCACGATCTGGCGAGGGCAACTCACGTTCGAGACGCCGATGCTGTGGTCGCTGGGCTTCCTGGTCACCTTCCTGTTCGGCGGCCTGACCGGCGTCATCCTCGCGTCCCCCCCGATGGACTTCCAGCTGTCGGACTCCTACTTCGTGGTGGCGCACTTCCACTACGTGGTGTTCGGCACGGTCGTGTTCGCGATGTTCGCGGGCTTCTACTTCTGGTGGCCGAAGTTCACCGGCAAGATGCTGAACGAGACCCTCGGCAAGATCCACTTCTGGCTGCTGTTCATCGGCTTCCACGGCACGTTCCTCGTCCAGCACTGGCTGGGCGCCGCGGGCATGCCGCGCCGGTACGCCGACTACGCCAGCGAGTTCACCGGCCTGAACGAGGTCTCCACGGTCTTCTCGTTCATCCTCGGCGCCTCCATGCTGCCGTTCTTCTACAACGTGTACATCACGTGGAAGAAGGGCAAGCTGGTCGCGGTCGACGACCCGTGGGGCTACGGCTCGTCGCTGGAGTGGGCGACCTCCTGCCCGCCGCCGCGGCACAACTTCGACTCGATCCCGAAGATCCGGTCCGAGCGTCCGGCCTTCGACCTGCACCACCCGCACGTCGGTGCGAAGGGCGAGCCGATCAACATGTCCAACCGGGTCGCGCTCGCCTCCGACGAGCCGGCCACCCGGCACGCCGCGGAAACGGAGGAGTAGCGGATGCGCGTTCAGGCGTTCATGTTCTACGGGTGCGCGATCTTCTTCCTCGCCACCGACGTCGTGTACTGGCTCTGGTCGAAGGACTGGACGGGCACCACGGCGCTGGCCCTCGCGGTCGGCCTGTCGGGCCTGATCGGGTTCTACGTCCACTTCACCATCCGCCGCCTCGAGGGCGCCAACGGCGGCCCGCTGTACGAGGACGACCCGCAGGGTGAGATCGCGGACGCCGCCGGCGAGCTGGGCTTCTTCAGCCCGCACTCGTGGTGGCCGCTGTACATCGGCGGTTCGGCCGCGTTCGTGTCCCTCGGCATGGTGTTCGGCTGGTGGATGGTGCTGCTCGGCGGCGCCGGGCTGCTGCTGTCCACCGTGGGCCTGGTCTTCGAGTACTACCGGGGCCACTTCGCCCACTGACGCGGGTCCGTCGACCCGCACCGCGTGAGCCGGACGGCGTTCCGGTAAAGCGACCTCCAAAGGGGCCTGTGCCTGCGATTTCGCGGGCACAGGCCCTTACATAATGCGCGTTCCTCCGGGGTACGACACTCTTCGAAGATGATCGTATTCGGACAGTGACAAGCAAGCGGGGGTTCATCGGTGCGGGTCGGCAGGCTTGAGAGGACGGGCCGGCGCCGCCGCCGGGCCGCGGTGGGGGTCGTCGGGGGGACGGTGG
>NZ_JBFAOF010000696.1:0-3950 GCF_040675125.1 Spirillospora sp. NPDC049652
CCGACCGAACCCCGACGTCCGACCGGACGCCGGGCAACGACCGCCGCCCGGCCCCGGAGCGCACCCCCACGCCCGAGCGCACCCCCACGACGGAGCGCACCCCGGACAGGTCGCCGACCTCGGACCGCGACCGCACCCCGTCGTCCGCGCCCGACCGGGACCGTCCGGCGGGTTCAGGCGGCCCCGGCGGCGACCGGCGGACGACGCCGCACTCGGAGCACGACGGGACGAACCGTCCGCACGAGAACGAGCACGAGCCGCGCCCGGACCACGGCGAGAACCCGCACACGACGCCCGACGACGTCCCGCGCAACCTGCCCGAGCACCTGCACGACGTGTGGCGCGGCAGCGACGAGACGCCGTCCGGCCGTTCGTTCTACGGTCCCGACGACCCCGCGATGCGCGAGCTCTCGCGCCGCATCGCCGCCGACCCGAACCGCTACGTGATCGACGCGCACGGCGGCCCGGACGGCATCACGGTCAACGGCCGCAAGATCTCCGCCAAGGACCTGGCCGAGCTGATCTACCACGACCCGAACTGGAACGGTAAGGACGTCTTCCTCCTCTCCTGCCACACCGGCGAGGGCGACTTCGCGTCCCAGCTCTCGCACCACCTCGGCGTCCGTGTGACCGCCCCCGAGGGCCTCGCGTGGTCGGACCACAACGGCAACATGTTCGCCTCGTCCGGCCACCACGATCCCCAGGGCGGCGGGGTGCGTCCCGACTGGCCGCCGAACGGCCAGTGGAAGACGCACTACCCGGACGGCAGCAACGACCCCGCGGGCCGGGGCCACGCCCCGGGCTCCGATCCCGCCCGCCACCCGTCCGACGAGCCTCCCCCGGAGCACGCCCGCCCCCGCGCGGACGACGACTCCGGCAACCCGCCGCCGGACCGCGAGGACGGCCTCGTCCGTGGCGAGGACGGGCGCCTGCACAAGGAGGGCGACCCCGACGGCTTCTACCGGACCGAGGACGGCAAGCTCCACTATCCGGGCGACCCGGACAAGAGCTTCCGCATGGAGGAGCCGCCGCACCGCCTCAAGGGCGAGGACGGCAGGTGGCTCGCCGAGCCGAACTCGAACCGGCAGATCGACTACCACCAGCAGATGAGCGAGAAGGTGGAGTACGAGCCGAGCCCGCAGGCCCGGGAGGAGCTGGAAAGGCTCGCCGAGGAACGCGCCGACTGGCACGAGAAGCGCCAGGAGATCCTCAAGGAACTGCGGCCGTTGATGCAGGAGTTCGGCATCAAGAAGCTCGACGACATCAACAGCGGCGACAAGATCAAGGCGGTCGCGGACGACATCATCGCCAAGCACGGCCCCACCCCCGAGGTGCTCCAGAAGGTGGGCCGGCTGAGCGACCAGGCCAACACGTTCAACGACCACGGCCACGAGATGCGCAAGGTCAGCGAGAAGCTCGGCATGGCGGTCGGACGGGACCTCCTCGAACACCACCTCGGCCGCCGGCTCCTCACCCCGCTGGACTTCGACGCGCCAGGACGGCCCGGCACCCTGGACCTGATCGGCGTCTCGATCGGCCCGGACGGCGCCACGATCACCGCGGTGGAGGCGAAGGGCGTCGGGGCGTCCCTCCAGGACCGCACGATCGAGAACTTCAAGAAGGCGATGCAGGGCAGTCCCGAATACCTCGACTTCGTGATGTCCCTCGACCCCGACCTCCGTGCGGCGCTGAACGCGGACGAGGCGTTGAAGAGCCAACTCCAGGCGCATCTCGCCGCGGGGACGCTCAAGTTCGAATACCTCTACGCGCATTCCAACAAGGACGGCCACGCGCGCTGGGCGGAATTCGACCTGAGCCGCGACGGAATTCCCTTCGACTTCCGCCGCGTCTCCGGTCTGGACCCGCGCGGATAGGATCGGAACATGACACCTGCCCGACTCCCCGACGAGCGAATCGCCGCCCTGGCGACGACCTTCCGGGACCTGCGCTGGGACTGGACCGCGGACGCGGTCGACGGGCTCGCCGGCCGGCTGGGCTGGAGCGTCTACATGACGACCGGCGGCACCGTGTGGCTGGACGACGGCCTCGGCCCGGCCAGCGCGTCGGTCGATCTGAAGGGCGACCGGGCCGTCATGGTGTCGGCCGGCACCTCCGCCTATATCGACCGGGAGGTGCCGGAGCAGCGGAGCTGGCTGCGGGACGAGTTCGCCCGCGTCGTCTCCGTCTGCACCGAGAGCCTCGGCACGCCGACCCGCCGCGTCCCCGGAGAACTCCCGATGGTGGCCTGGGCGGGTCCCGAAACGACGGTCGCCGTCTGGCGCACGCGCGTCCGCGTCAATCTCCTCGTCGCCACGAACGACCATCTCGAGACCTGGGACAAGGAATCCTGACCATGGAATGGGAGACCTTCGCGGCGGAGCTGGCCGACGACCTCGCCGACCTTCCCGCGGGCGCGCTGCTCGTGATCAGCGAGCGCGAGGAGGGCGGCCGTTTCACCCAGTTCGCCCAGGAGGACGACGTCCTCCTCGCCTACCTCTGCGACAACGCCTTCCTCCAGCCGGAGGACCAGGCGTCCCCGGAGGCGCGGCGGGTCATCGAGGCCGCGGGATGGCACGCCCCCGACCCCGGGCGCGGCCAGGACGACTGGTGGTACCGCCTGCCGTGGCCCTCGTCCTCCGCGGACTACCGGCGGCTCACCGGCATGCTCGTGACGGCGTTCCGCGACGGGTACGGCATCCCGTCCCCCGAGGGCTGGACGTACCGCGCGTGGAACGAGCGCGAGGGCAACGCCCCCCTCACCCTCCCGAGCCTGGACCTGCACCAGGTCCCCGTGCGCTAGGACGGTCCGCCCGCGCCGGGCGTCGCCTTCCGGGGGCCGGAAGGCCCGCGGGACACCTCGGAGGGCCGCCGCTCGAAGAGCTCGGGTTGTCGGGAAAGCACTAGGATCGGGCGGATCGAGGAGGCTGAAGCGATGACTCAGGGGCCCGGAGAGCGGCCGCCGGCCGGGTACGGGCCGTGGCCGTACGACCAGGCGCGGTACGACCAGCTCGTGCAGTGGATGGGCACGGCGATGGCGGCGCTGGCCCCCGGCGGCTGGCGGCGCGTCGACCTGCGCGTCGCGATGGCGGGCGGGGCCTCGCGGGCCGCGCTGGCGGTCGTGATGGCGGACGGCTCGGTGCGCGAGTACCAGGCCCCGCGCGAGTTCCTCGGCGTCGCGGCCGAGCTGCGCTCGATGATGTACCGGCCCGGCGAGGGCACCTGGTTCGGGATGCGGTTCATGCTGGAGCCGCCCGGCGCGTACCGGACGTGGTTCGACGCCGAACTCGACCCGGGTCTCGGCGCGGAGGCGTACCGGCGCGACCTGGCGGCGTTCCCGCGCGACTGGCTCCCCGTCTGGCTCGGCGGCGCCGCGCGCTCGACCGACCGCGTGCTGGCCCCGGAGGAGCAGGAGCAGCTCCTCGGCGACCTCGGGCAGCTCCTGGGCATGTTCCTGCCGTCCGGATGGGCGCAGAGCGTCGTCCGCTACGCGCCCGAGGGCTCGTCCGTCCAGGTGACCGGGCTGGACGGCCAGACCGCCGCGTTCGCCGCGCCGCCCGCGCTGAACGAGATGTTCGCCGTCCTGCGGCAGGGCGCGGCCGAGCCGTGGACGGCGGTGACCTTCCGCCTGACCTTCCCGGAGACCCACGAGGTCGCCTACGAGCCCGCCCCCGGCCGGCCCGACACCGGGCAGGCCGACACCGGGCAGGCCGGTGCGGACGGGCTGCGGATGGCCGCGGTGCCGCTGCCGAGGGACGGGGAGCCGCGTCCGGACGTCCCCGAGGACGAGAAGGAGGCGCTCGTCCGGTACCTGGAGCAGGCGCCGATCGTCCTCGCCGCGCGCAGCCTCGACGCGGACGAACTCGACCCCGGGCGCGCCGCGCGCGTGCCGCTGACCTTCCACACCGACGGGACGTGGGTGTGGCCGGGCGCCGTCGGCTACTACCTGCGGG
>NZ_JBFAOF010000697.1:0-3948 GCF_040675125.1 Spirillospora sp. NPDC049652
CGGCTGCCTGGACTCGATCCCGGGCGGCGCGGAAGGGACCCTGCTGCGGGCGGTCCGGCGGCGGGCTCCGGCCGCTCCTCGGGCGGCAGGAACCGCGGCCGTCCCATGTCACCGGTCATGTGCCCAGCGTAAGGGGCCGGGACGAGGTGGATCGTCCGGGGCGCGGGAGGCGGTCGCGGTCGGTAGTTTGGACGGGTCCGTTTTGGGAGGAGAGACCGGTGTTGCTCGTGTTCAGCCTTTCGGTGTTCTTCCGCACGACGGGTCAGGGGACCTTCCACTGCCCCCGCTGCGGCGGCGACCGCGCCTACCGGCGCCGGGCCGCCCGCCGCTGGCTCACCCTCTTCTTCCTGCCCGTCGTCCCGCTGCGGCGGCTGGGCGAGGTGGCCGAGTGCCGCGCCTGCCGGACCCGGTTCCCCGTCTCCGCCCTGCGCACCCCGACGGCCCAGCAGCTGGCCGCCGCCCTGCCCGCCGGGATGCGCGCCGCCGCCGGGCTCGTCCTGCGCGCCGGCGACCCCGACGACGAGCGCAGCCGGGAACGCGCCATCGAGGCCGTCACCGGCTACGGCGAGGTGGACTACGACGACATCGCCGTCGACACCGACCTGGAGCTCCGCGAGGCGTTCCTCGCGGAGGAGGTCGCCCGCGCGGGAGCGGGCCTCGCCGTCGAGGCGAAGGAGTGGTTCCTGGCCCGCTGCGTCCGCATCGGCCTCGCCGACGGCCCCCTGGACGAGTCCGAGCGCCGCGCCCTGCACCACGTGGCCCACCTCCTCGGCATGAGCCGGGCCCACGCCCTCGGCGTCATCACCCTGACCGAAGGGGCGGCGCACTAGCCGTTTCCGAGGCCCGGCTCCGCCCTGTCCCGGGGTCTTCCGGGCCCGGGTTCGCGTGGACGGGGCGTTTCCCCGGCTTAGGCTCTTCCTGAACGCTGTCATTCGGCCGCAACGGCTCGGACGGACCCCGGAGGGACGGGAGCATGGCGGACGCGGGAATCGCGCTGGTCCGGCGGCCCGGGAGGCGGCTGGCGGAGGGGCTGGTCACGCACCAGGAGCGGCGGCCGGTGGACCTGGAGGCCGCGCGGCGGCAGCACGAGGCGTACCAGGCGGCGCTGCGCGCGGCGGGATGGAGCGTGCGGGCCGTCCCGGACGCCGACGACGCCCCCGACGCCGTGTTCGTCGAGGACACGGTCGTGGTGTGCGGTGACACGGCCGTCCTGGCCCTGCCCGGCGCGCCCGAGCGCCGCGCCGAGGTCGCCGGTACCGAGAGCGTGGTCCGCGACCTCGGGCTGGCCGTCGAGCGGATCACCGCGCCCGGCACCCTCGACGGCGGGGACGTCCTCCAGGCCGGCGGCACCGTCTACGTCGGCCGCGGCGACCGCACCAACGAGGAGGGCATCTGCCAGCTCGCCCGGCTCCTCGGCGGCCGCCGGGTCGTCCCGGTGGACGTGCGGGGCGCGCTGCACCTGAAGTCGGCGATGACCGCGCTCCCGGACGGCTCGCTGATCGGCGTCCCGGAGTGGCTGGACACCGGGGCGCTGCCCGCCCTGCGGGTCGCGCCCGAGCCGTCCGGCGCGCACGTGGTCGTCCTCGGCCCGGAGCACCTGCTGCTCGCCGCGTCCGCGCCGCGCACCGCCGCCCTGCTCGCCGCCGACGGGTACCGCGTGACGGTCGTGGACATCGGCGAGTTCGAGGCGCTGGAGGGCTGTGTGACATGCCTCTCCGTGCTCGTTCCGACACGCCCTTCCTGAAGGCGCAGGCAGGCGGGCCGCGAGACACGGGCGTCTCAGATGGCGAGACCCGGTTTCCGTGTGGCGGATGGGATCTGTTAGCTTGACGACGTGTCCGCGGAACTGCTTCTCCTTAGCGGCCGCAGCGGGGGCCTGTAGAGAAGGCCGGCTCCCTCGCTGCGGGACTTTGACGTGAGCGTCGGCCGCGAGGACTGAGCAGAGGGAACCAGGATTCCGATGTACCCGCAGCAGCAAACCTCCGGAATGCCCTTCCAGCGCTACCGGCCGTTCGAGCCGGTCCGGCTGGCCGACCGCACCTGGCCCGACCAGGTCGTCACCGAGGCCCCGCGCTGGTGCGCGGTGGACCTGCGCGACGGCAACCAGGCGCTGATCGACCCGATGGACGCCCACCGCAAGCTCCAGATGTTCGAGCTGCTGGTCCGGATGGGCTACAAGGAGATCGAGGTCGGCTTCCCGGCCGCCAGCCAGACCGACTACGACTTCGTCCGGCAGATCATCGACGAGGACCGGATCCCGGACGACGTCGCGATCCAGGTGCTGACGCAGGCCCGGCCGGAGCTGATCGAGCGGACCTTCGAGTCGCTCCGCGGCGCCAAGCAGGCGATCGTCCACCTGTACAACTCGACGTCCACGCTGCAGCGGCGCGTGGTGTTCGGGCAGGACCGGGACGGCATCACCGCGATCGCGGTCGAGGGTGCCAAGCTGTGCGCCAAGCTCGCCGAGCAGATGGGCGACACCGAGATCCACTTCCAGTACTCGCCCGAGTCGTTCACCGGCACCGAGCTGGAGTACGCGGTGGAGGTCTGCAACGCCGTCAACGAGGTCTGGCAGCCCACCCCCGACCGCAAGGTCATCGTGAACCTGCCCGCCACGGTCGAGATGGCCAGCCCGAACGTCTACGCCGACCAGATCGAGTGGATGAACCGGAACCTGGCGTTCCGCGACTCGGTCATCCTGTCGCTGCACCCGCACAACGACCGGGGCACCGCCGTCGCCGCCGCCGAGCTGGGCTACCTGGCCGGGGCCGACCGCATCGAGGGCTGCCTGTTCGGCAACGGCGAGCGCACCGGCAACGTCTGCCTGGTCACGCTGGGCCTGAACCTGTTCACCCAGGGCGTCGACCCGATGATCGACTTCTCTGACATCGACGAGATCCGGCGCACCGTCGAGTACTGCAACCAGCTGCCCGTCCACGAGCGGCACCCGTACGGCGGCGACCTGGTGTACACCGCCTTCTCCGGCTCCCACCAGGACGCGATCAACAAGGGCTTCGACCACCTGCGGCGGGACGCGGCGGCCGCCGGGGTACCGGTCGAGGAGTACACCTGGCAGGTGCCGTACCTGCCGATCGACCCGCACGACGTGGGCCGGTCGTACGAGGCGGTCATCCGGGTCAACAGCCAGTCCGGCAAGGGCGGCGTCGCCTACATCATGAAGACCGAGCACTCGCTGGAGCTGCCGCGGCGGCTCCAGATCGAGTTCTCCCGGGTCGTCCAGCAGCACACCGACGACGAGGGCGGCGAGGTCACCGCCGAGCGGATGTGGGAGATCTTCGAGCGCGAGTTCCTGTCGAACGGCCCGCGCGTCGGGCTGCTGGCGCACCGCGCCGTCTCCCGCGTCAACGAGAAGGACCGGCTGTCCTGCGACGTCCGGGTGCACGGGGAGATCCGCGAGATCGAGGGCGTCGGCAACGGCCCGGTCTCGGCCTTCGAGGACGCCCTGGCGACCGTCGGCGTGCACGTCCGCGTCCTGGACTACGCCGAGCACGCGATGAGCGCGGGCGGCGACGCGCGCGCCGCCGCCTACGTGGAGTGCGACGTGGAGGGTCAGACGGTCTGGGGGGTCGGCATCGACGGGAACATCGTCACCGCGTCCCTGAAGGCCATGCTGTCGGCGGTCAACCGCGTCGCCCGCGGAGCCTGACGGCATGTCCCGCGAACCGGCGGCGGAGCCTGCCGGCGTGTCGCCGGGAGTCGGCGACGGGCGCGGAACGCGGCCTTTGCGAAGACTCTGCCTGAATCAGGCTTCCGCCTGACGTTCGAACTTTCCGGGTGTCTCCCGCGCGGGGGAGGCACCCGGAAACCCTTTTCCCGGCCCCTCTCAGGGCCCTCGCCGCCGCGGGCGGACAGGGCCGGACCGCTACGAGTGGCCCGGTCCCGGCCGCCGGTCGGCGTGTCGCGGCGGCGGGTCAGCCGCCGTCGAGG
>NZ_JBFAOF010000698.1:0-3944 GCF_040675125.1 Spirillospora sp. NPDC049652
CCGTCCGGCGGCTCGGCGGGGTCACCGGGGACGTGCTGGGGGCGCTCGTCGAGGTCGCCACGGCGGCGGCCCTGCTGACACAGGCCGTCCGATGAGGGCAATGCTTGATCCAAAAGGGCGAAACCGGTCACCTGGAGGACTAACATCGGAGGACGTGACGACCATCAGTCTTGACAGCGCAGTCCTGACCGCCCTCGACGCCGACGCGATCGTCGTCGGCGTCCACCCGGCCGAGGACGGCGTCCGTCCGGCCGGCGCCGACGACCTCGACGCGGCCCTCTCCGGCCGCCTGGCCGATTCCCTGACGGCGCTGGGCGCCACCGGCAAGCCCGGAGAGGTCGTCAAGCTGCCGACCCTGGGCTCCCTGCCCGCCGCCCTCATCGTCGCCGTCGGCCTCGGCGAGGCGGACGCGCTGGACGCCGAGGGCCTGCGCCGCGCCGCCGGCGCCGCGCTGCGCGCGCTGGCCGGCAAGGGCAAGGTCGCGGTGGCGCTGCCCGCGGCGTCCGCCGGCGACATCGAGGCCGTGGCGCTGGGCGCGCTGCTCGGCAACTACGGCTTCTCCGCCTACCGCACCTCCGAGCGCCCCGGCCCGGTCGAGGAGATCGTGGTCGTGGGCTCCGGCGACGAGGCCGCCGTGCGCCGCGCCGAGACCCTCGCGTCCGCGATCTCGCTGGTCCGCGACCTGGTCAACACCCCGCCGTCCGACCTGTCCCCCGAGGACTTCGCCGACGTCGCCACCAAGGTCGCCGCCGACGGCGGCCTCGCGATCGAGGTGCTGGACGAGAAGGCCCTGGTCGACGGCGGCTACGGCGGCATCGTCGGCGTCGGGCAGGGGTCGGCGAACCCGCCGCGCCTGGTCCGCCTCGCCTACACCCACCCCGAGGCGTCCAAGACGCTCGCGCTGGTCGGCAAGGGCATCACCTTCGACTCCGGCGGCCTGTCGCTGAAGCCCGCCGAGGGCATGGACTGGATGAAGTCCGACATGGGCGGGGCCGCCGCCGTGCTCGGCGCGCTCGCCGCGATCGCCGAGCTCAAGCCGGCCGTGAACGTCGTCGGCTACCTCGCGCTCGCCGAGAACATGCCGTCCGGCAGCGCGCAGCGCCCGTCCGACGTGCTGACCGTCTACGGCGGCAAGACCGTCGAGGTGCTCAACACCGACGCCGAGGGCCGCCTGGTCATGGCCGACCCGATCGTCCGCTCCGGCGAGGACGAGCCCGACCTGCTGATCGACGTCGCCACCCTGACCGGCGCCCAGCTCGTCGCGCTCGGCGCCCGGACCACCGGTGTCATGGCCAACGACGACGAGGTCCGTGAGAAGGTGGTGGCGGCCGCCGTCCGCACCGGCGAGCCGTCGTGGGGCATGCCGCTGCCGGAGGAGCTCCGCAAGGGCCTCGACTCCGCGGTGGCCGACATCGCCAACATCAGCGGCGAGCGCTGGGGCGGCATGCTCGTCGCGGGCGTCTTCCTGAAGGAGTTCGTGCCGGACGGCGTCCGCTGGGCGCACCTCGACATCGCCGGCCCGTCCTACAACAAGGGCGAGCCCTACGGCTACACGCCGAAGGCGGGCACCGGCGCGGCCGTGCGCACGCTGGTCGCGGTCGCCGAGGACATGGCCGCCGGCGAGCTCTGACGTTTCACCGCCGGGCGGACCCCGACCGGGACCGCCCGGCGCACAAGGGAATAGGTTTTCCCTGGCGGCGGGGCGTCACCCCGTGCCGCCGCCGGGTGCGCGAGGCACACCAGCCGTAGGCGCGTAGGGCGGAAAGGGAGCGACATTGGCTGACAGCGGCCCCTTCGACATCGTGGTCCTGGGAGGCGGGAGCGGCGGCTACGCGTGCGCGCTGCGCGCGTCCGAGCTCGGCATGAGCGTCGTGCTGGTCGAGCGCGACAAGCTCGGCGGCACCTGCCTGAACCGCGGCTGCATCCCCACCAAGGCACTGCTGCACGCGGCGGAGGTCGCCGACCAGACCCGCGAGGCCGCGACGTTCGGCGTCAAGGCCGACTTCGTCGGCATCGACATCGACGGCGTCCACGCCTACAAGGACAAGGTCGTCTCCGGGACGGTCAAGGGCCTCACCGGGCTGATCAAGGCCCGTGGCATCGAGGTCGTCGAGGGCGAGGGGCGGCTGGCGTCCCCGACGTCCGTGGAGGTCCGCGCGGCGGACGGCTCCACCCGGACGCTGGAGGGGCGGCACGTCGTGCTGGCCACCGGTTCCGCGCCGCGCACGCTGCCCGGCCTGGAGGTGGACGGCGAGAAGGTCGTCTTCAGCGACCAGGCGCTGACGCTCGGCCGCGTCCCGGCGTCGGTGGTGATCCTCGGCGGCGGTGTGATCGGCGTCGAGTTCGCCAGCGTGTGGCGCTCGTTCGGGGCCGAGGTCACCATCGTGGAGGCGCTCCCCCACCTGCTGCCGCTGGAGGAGGAGAGCAGCTCCAAGCGACTGGAGCGCGCCTTCCGCAAGCGCGGCATCAAGTACGAGCTCGGCGTCCGCTTCCAGGGCGTGGAGCGCACCGACGACGGCGTGACGGTCACGCTGGAGAACGGCACGACCCTCGACGCCGAGCTGCTGCTCGTCGCCGTGGGCCGCGGGCCGGTCTCGGCGGGCCTCGGGTTCGAGGAGGCCGGCGTCGCGGTGGAGCGCGGCTTCGTCCAGGTGGACGGGCTGTGCCGCACCTCGGTGCCGTCGGTGTCGGCCGTGGGCGACCTCATCGACACCCCGCAGCTGGCGCACGTCGGCTTCGCGGAGGGCATCCTGGTCGCCGAGCGGCTGGGCGGCCTCGACCCGTCCCCGATCGACTACGACGGCGTGCCCCGCATCACCTACTCCGACCCCGAGGTGGCCTCCGTGGGCATCACCTCGAAGGTGGCGGCCGAACGCGGGTACGAGATCGACGAGGCGGTCTACGACCTCGCCGGCAACCCGAAGAGCAAGATCCTCGGCACGCAGGGCGAGGTGCGGGTGATCGCCGAGCGCGGCGGCCGCGTCCTCGGCCTGTCCATGGTCGGCGCGCGGGTCGGCGAGCTGATCACCGAGGGTCAGCTGATCTACAACTGGGAGGCCCTGCCGAGCGAGGTCGCCCAGCTCATCCATCCGCATCCGACCCAGTCCGAGGCGGTCGGCGAGGCGCACCTGATGCTCGCCGGCAAGCCACTGCACGTGCACGGCTGAACTGCCGCGCCGGGAATATGAGATCTCGAAGGAGTATCTGAGAGCCATGCCGGTCTCCGTCACCATGCCCCAGCTCGGCGAGAGCGTCACCGAGGGCACCGTCACCCGCTGGCTGAAGAAGGAGGGCGAGCGCGTCGAGACCGACGAGCCGCTTCTCGAAGTCTCGACCGACAAGGTCGACACCGAGATCCCCTCTCCCGCGTCCGGCATCCTGACCAGCATCACCGTGGCCGAGGACGAGACCGTCGAGGTCGGCGCCGAGCTCGCGGTGATCGGCGACGAGGGCGACGCCCCCGCCGCCGCGCCCGCGGCCGAGCCCGCCGCCGAGGCGGCCCCGGCGGCCGAGCCCCAGCCGGAGCCGAAGCCCGAGCCCGAGCCGCAGGCTCAGCCCCAGCAGGCGCAGCAGGCCCCGCAGGGCCCGCCGCCGGCCGCGTGGCCGCCGCCCGCGCCGCAGCAGCCCGCCGCCCCGGCCCCGGCTCCCGAGCCCGCTCCGGCGGCCCAGGCGCCCGCCCCGCAGGCCGCTCCGGCCGCGCAGGACGGCCAGGGCTCCGGCGAAGGTCCGTACGTCACGCCGCTGGTGCGCAAGCTCGCCACCGAGCACGGCGTCGACCTGACCACGGTCAAGGGCACCGGCGTCGGCGGCCGGATCCGCAAGCAGGACGTCCTGGAGGCGGCCCGCGCCGCCCGCGAGGCCGCCGCGGCTCCCGCCGCCCCGGCCGCGTCCGCCGCGCCGTCCGCCGCGCCGTCCGGGCAGGCCCGCCCGTCGGCGCCCGCCCC
>NZ_JBFAOF010000699.1:0-3943 GCF_040675125.1 Spirillospora sp. NPDC049652
CGGCCCGCGTCCGGCCCGCGCTCACCGAGGCGTTCGCGGCGGACGGCCCGTACCTGGTGCACCTGCTCACCGACCCGAACGCGCTGTCCATCCCGCCGAGGATCACCGGGGCGCAGGTCAAGGGGTTCGCGCTCGCGGCGGGCCGGACCGTCCTGAACGGCGGTGTCGGCAAGATGCTCGACCTGGCCCGCAGCAACCTCCGCAACATCCCGCGCCCCTGACGCCGTCGCCGGGAGGCCGGGCGGGTCAGGACGACGCGTCGGGCAGGTCGACGTCGAACCACACGTGCGTGCCGGCGGCGGACTGCTCCAGGCCCCACTCGGAGGACAGCACGTCGATGACCGACAGGCCGCGGCCGTGGTCGATGCGGTCGGTGCCGTGCGGGTCGCCGCGCCGGGCGGGGCCGGCGTCGCGGACCGCGACCCGCAGCCGCCGGCCGTCGGCCGTGACCCGGACCCGGATCGGCTCGGTGCCGTGCAGCACCGCGTTCGCCAGGGCCTCGGCGCCCATCAGCTCCACGTCGTCGAGCAGCTCGGGGTCGTCGATCAGCTTCGCCGCGCGCTCGCGCACCGTGCGCCGCAGCGCCTGCCCCTCCGCGCGGCCGCCGGTGAGGACGAGCTCGTCGCCGAGGAGCTGCATCACGCCGGTCACGACCCGCAGCCGGAGCGGTCGCGGGCGGACGGGCGGGGTGCCGATGCCGATGTGCCGAGTGTCACTGGATCACCACACTGTGAGAGCGGAGACGCGTCGCAATCATTCCCCTCCGGTACGTGACCGGGCAACGCGCCGCGAGACCTTGGTCTTGACCTGTTCCGGTCGCGGGCTCGCGTGTCCCCGGCGTGGCCGGGGGCGCCTGGTGGGCGCCGGGCCGGTGCCGGTCCCTCGGTGCGGGGCGTCGGCGGGGACCGCTCCAAGATAGGCCGGTTTCCGGAGGCCGCGCAGCACAACGCCCCGGAACCCGCCGGTCAGGAATCCGTGCGGACTCCTGTGACGTGCGCGGACACCGGGTCCGGAGAGGGACGCGCCGCAGGCGGGGGCCGCGGGTCCGCCGGGGCGGAGGGCGCCGGGACCCTCCTCCGGCGGTGGTCAGAACCCGGACGTCCGGGATGGCGCGCCGGATATCCGGGGCGGTGCGCGGACGGTCAGCGGGTGGTCAGTGGCCGGTCAGTGGACGCCGTGAGAGTGAGGCCACGCGAACACGGAAACGAACGAGCGGATGGAGCGGGACCATGGAGAACACCACCGTACTGATCTCGGGTGCGAGCGTCGGCGGCCCGGCTCTGGCCTACTGGCTGACCCGGCACGGCTTCGACGTCACCGTCGTGGAGGTCTCGGACGGCCCGCGTCCCGGCGGCCAGGCGATCGACGTGCGCGGTCCGGCCCTGGAGGTCGCCGCCCGGATGGGCGTGCTGGACGAGATCCGCGCCGCCCGGGTGCGGATGCGCGGAATGTCGATGGTGGACACCGACGGCACGGAGCTGTTCCGCAGCGAGGAGCGCACCATCACCGGCGGCGACCTGGACAGCCCGGACGTCGAGATCCTCCGCGACGACCTGTCGATGATCCTGGCGCGGGCCGCCGGCGACGCGGTCGAGTACCTGTACGGCGACTCGATCGCGGGCCTGGAGCAGGGCGCGGACGGGGTGCGCGTGTACTTCGCCTCGGGAGCCCGGCGGGACTTCGACCTGGTCGTCGGCGCGGACGGCCTGCACTCCAACACCCGGCGGCTGGTGTTCGGCCCCGAGGAGCGCTTCATCACCCACCTCGGCACCTACCTCGGCGTCTGGACCGCGCCCAACTTCCTCGGCCTGGACGAGTGGCAGGTCTTCCACCAGGTCCCGGGCAGCTCGTGGGGCGGCGGGGTGATGAGCGTCCGGGACAACCGCGAGGTGCGCGTCTACCTGGGCTTCGAGTCGGCCGAGCCGGTCGCCTACGACTACCGCGACACCGCCGCGCAGCGCCGCCTGCTCGCCGAGCGGCTCGCGGGCGGCGGCTGGGAGCTGCCGCGCCTGCTGGCGAGCATGGCGGACGCCCCCGACTTCCACTTCGACGCGATGGCGCAGGTGCACATGGACTCCTGGTCGTCCGGGCGGGTCGTCCTGCTCGGGGACGCGGGCTATTGCGGCTCGCCGCTGTCGGGGCAGGGCACGTCCATGGCGATGGTCGGCGCGTACGTCCTGGCCGGCGAGCTGAAGGCGGCGGACGGCGACCACGAGAAGGCGTTCGCGGCCTACGAGACCGAGCTGCGCGGCTACGTCGCCGCCAACCAGGAGCTCGCGCTCACCAACAAGGCGCGGGTCGAGGCGCAGCAGGCGGCCGAGTCCGGCGACGCCGCGGGCGGCGAGGTCATCGACTTCCAGGACTTCGGCGAGATCGTCAACTCCCTGGTCCTGAAGACCTACTGATCCGCCCCACCCCTGGTGAGCACCGCTTCGGACCGTCCGCCGGACGGTCCGTGCGGCCGTCCGGACGCCCGTTCCCGTCCGGACGCGCGGGCGTGTCGAGGGTGCGAGAGCGTGAATTGTCGGCTAGTCCGGAGATATGGCAGACACACGCGACGACCGCCGGACGGACGCGCCGGCCGCCGGACGGGGCCGGTGGTGGATCGCCGGAGCCCTGCTGGCGCTGGCGTTCGTGCTGCTCACCGTGGTGGTCGCGGTGCGGGACGGACGGCCCCTGCCGGGGGACCTCGCGCTGCACGACTGGTCCGTGGCGCACCGGCCGCACGGGATGCGGACGTTCGCCGTGGCGGTCACCGACTCCGGGAACGGCGTGATCCCCTACCTGATGGCGCTGGCGGCGGGTCTGCTGGCGGGCCGGGCCATGCCCGGGATCGCCTGGGTGGAGTGGCGGCGGCTGGAGGGCGTCTGGGCCGCCGCCGAGGCGCTGCTGCTGTTCCTGGCCCTCCGGCTCGTCCGGTACGCGGTGATGGAGTGGGTGGGGCGGCCGCGCCCGCCGGCGGTGGACTGGATCGGCCGTCCGACCGGGATGTCGTACCCGTCCGGGCACACGACGACGGCGGCCGCGGCCGCGCTGCTCTTGATCTGCGCGGCGCTGGTGGCCCTGTGCGGCGCGACCCGGATCGCGGTCGTGGCGGTCGCCGCGGTGTGGGCCGTCCTGGTCGGGCTCAGCCGTGTCTACCTGGGCGTTCACTGGCCCTCGGACGTCCTCGGCGGGTGGCTTCTGGTGGCCGCGGCGGGGTGCGCGCTGTGGGCGCTGCCCCGAAGACGAACACGGCAGGACGCCCAGTGGTGACTTCCGTATAACGCACCCATAACCGACCTGTGCTTACCATCGGCCTCATGACGAGAGCCGAGGTTCCCGCCGAAGCCGACATCGTCGAGTGGCGGCGTTCGGGTTTCCGGACCGCCGCCCTCTGGATGTGGCCCTGGTGCCTGCTCATGGCGACCGCCGCCGCGTGCGCCGTCACCGCCGTCTCCGCGGACGCGCCCTACGCCGACGATGACGCCCTCGACCTGCTCGGCGGGTGGGGCCGGGACGCGCTCGGCGGCCTGGACGGGGTGCCGTGGGCCGTCGTCCCGCTGCTGGTGTTCCTGACCGTCACGCACTACGCCTGCACGGCCAAGGCGCTGCGCTCGGCGTCCGGACGTCCGCTGCCCAAGGGCGAGACGTTCGCCGTGCAGGTCGCGGCGGCCGCGGCGAGCCGGCTCGTGCCCGCCGGGCTCGGCAGCCTCGCCGTCCTCACCCGCTACCTCAGCCGGCGCGGCCACTCCGGCGCCGAGGGCGTCGCGGTCGTCGGCCTCACCAGGCTCGCCGGCGGCGTCTCCAGCCTCGGCCTGTTCTTCGCCCTCGGCGCGGGGCACATGCCGAACCCGTCCGCGGTCGGATCGCACCTGCGGCACGTCCGGATGCCCGACGGCACCGCCACCGGGCTCGCCGTGGCGGTGCTCGGCGCGACGACCGCGACGCGCGTGGTCCGCCG
>NZ_JBFAOF010000700.1:0-3941 GCF_040675125.1 Spirillospora sp. NPDC049652
CGCATTCTCGTCCGTCTCAGCCGCCTCCGTCCCCGTGTCCGTCGCGTTCGCTGGGTTCGCCCCGTTCGCGTCCGGCTCGGCATCCGCGTCCGGCGTCTCCGTCTCCGCGTCCGGCACCTCGGCCTCCGCGTCAGGCTCGGTGCTCCGGCGGCGCCGCCACGCCGGTCGACTCGTCATGGACGCTCCACTTCCCCTACGCGCTCAATTCAGGCACCGAACTACATTCAGGACGCGCGAAACCGGGCAGAGGTTGCGGGAGTAGCCGTCCGAATACGAGCAGTACTTAGTTACTTGCCACTGATGCCTAGAATAGGCACTTTGCCGTCGCTGCGCGCGTCCGGGCCGGGGGTCGTGCCCGAATTTTGATCATGTGTCTGCCCTCCGGCGACCGGGGATCTACGTCTCCGAGGGGAAAGAGTGCAGCCCGCCGCGGACCACGCGGGGAACCGTCCCCGGCATGTCGCGACATCCCCGGGCGGGCGTGCGAGAACGCCGCCGGCCTCGGAACGCTGGGGTCCCGGGGCCGGCGGCGTCGGCAGGTTGCTTTACCAGGAGGTGGCGAGCGGCATTCCCTCGGCGTACCCGGAGGACGACTGGACGCCGACGACGGCGTTCTCGTGGAACTCCTCCAGCGTCCGCGCCCCCGCGTAGGTGCACGAGCTGCGCAGGCCCGCCACGATCGAGTCGACCAGGTCCTCCACGCCGGGCCGCTGCGGGTCCAGGAACATCCGGGAGGTGGAGATGCCCTCCTCGAACAGGGCCTTGCGGGCCCGGTCGAACGGCGAGTCCTCGGCGGTGCGGACCCGGACGGCCCGCGCCGAGGCCATGCCGAAGCTCTCCTTGTAGAGCCGCCCGTCGGCGGCCCGCTGCAGGTCGCCGGGGGACTCGAAGGTGCCGGCGAACCAGGAACCGACCATCACGTTGGACGCCCCGGCGGCGAGCGCCAGCGCCACGTCCCGGGGGTGCCGGACGCCGCCGTCCGCCCAGACGTGGCGGCCCAGGCGGCGCGCCTCGGCGGCGCACTCCAGCACGGCGGAGAACTGCGGGCGGCCGACGCCGGTCATCATCCGGGTCGTGCACATCGCGCCCGGGCCGACGCCGACCTTGACGATGTCGGCGCCCGCCTCGATCAGGTCGCGGGTGCCCTCGGCGGTGACCACGTTGCCCGCCACGACCGGGACCTGCGGGTCGAGCCCGCGGACCGCGCGCAGCGCGCTGATCATCTTCTCCTGGTGGCCGTGCGCGGTGTCCACCACCAGCAGGTCCGCACCGGCCTCCAGCAGCGCCTTGGCCTTGCCCGCGACGTCGCCGTTCACGCCGACCGCCGCGCCGATCCGCAGCCGCCCGGAGGCGTCCACGGCGGGCTTGTAGAGGGTCGCGCGGAGCGCGCCGGTGCGGTTCAGCACGCCGACCAGGCGGCCCTCGCCGTCCACCACGGGGGCGAGGCGGTGGCCGCGCGCGTGCAGGCGCTCGAACGCCTCGCGCGGATCCACGCCCGCCGGCAGGGTCACCAGGTCGCTGGACATGATGTCGCGCAGGTTGGCGAAGCGGTCCACGTCCTGGCAGTCGGCCTCGGTCACGACGCCGACCGGGCGGTCGTCCTCGACCACGATGACCGCGCCGTGCGCCCGCTTGGGCAGCAGCGCCAGGGCCTCGCCGGCGGTGGCGGAGGGGGACAGCGTGATCGGGGTGTCCACGACCAGGTCGCGGCCCTTCACCCAGGAGATCACCTCGGTCACCACGTCCACCGGGATGTCCTGCGGGATCACGGCCAGACCGCCGCGCCGGGCGATCGTCTCGGCCATCCGGCGGCCGGACACCGCCGTCATGTTCGCCACGACCAGCGGGACGGTCGTGCCGCTGCCGTCGACCGTGGACAGGTCCACCTCCAGCCGGGACCCGACCGACGAACGGCGCGGGACCATGAAGACGTCGTTGTAGGTGAGATCGTGAGCGGGTCGCTCATCGTTCAGCAGGCGCACGGCTCTTTTACACACCAATCGTGGTTCTGACGGCTGGGCCACCGTACATTCTGCGACATACCCGGTCATGCATGAACCAAGCTCGCAGACCGGACGGTCAGGGATCGGACGGTGACGAAATCCTGGCTCGAAGGTGATCATTCGGCGGCCGGCCCCGCGGCCCTCGCACCCGCCCCCACCAGCATGGACATCTCTTCACTGGGCCCCTTCCGCGACTTTGCTCTCCGTGTGGTCACCACTTGACGTTCTTGCGCGCCCGATGCACTTTTCTTACATAGCCTCGCGCGGACGACTCACCCCCCCGTAGGAGGCGGCTCAGCAGAGGACCGGGAGTAGCGCATGTCGGTGACGCTCGTGGCCCCGGTCCGGCATGCCCGCCCCCGGGGCGGAAGTGACGATCGCCACGCCCGCGCGCGATCCGCCCGCGCGACGCCCGCCGCGCTTCGCCGGGGCGCGTTGCGTTGCCCCGCGCCCGGGCCCGGCACCCCATTCGTCGCCGTCCGGGCCGTACGCCGACGCTTCGACGGCGGCCGGGACCGGCGAACACGAGCAAGATCAATATTTGACGACAGACCGCCGTGAAATGGAATGATCTTGCAGTTCC
The DNA here is from genome assembly GCF_040675125.1 of Spirillospora sp. NPDC049652. Lineage (NCBI taxonomy): Bacteria > Bacillati > Actinomycetota > Actinomycetes > Streptosporangiales > Thermomonosporaceae > Spirillospora > Spirillospora sp. NPDC049652. The sequence continues at coordinate 2,587 of NZ_JBFAOF010000700.1, forward strand.
GACAAAAAGTTTCATCGCATCGCGAGGAGGACAGCCGTGCTGGATGCGGTCGACGCCGTGCTCGTCCGCGAGCTCCAGCGGGATGGCAGAGCGACCTTCCAGGCGCTCGCCGACCGGGTGGGGCTTTCCCGCACGGCCGTGCGGGCACGGGTGCAGAGCCTGCTCGAGACCGGAGTGGTCCGGGTCGTCGGCATCGTGCACTCGGCCGTGGTCGGGGCGGAGGCGGTCGGCCACGTGTCGATCACCGTGGCCGGGCCGGCGCGCGAGGTGGCCGCGGCGGTCGCCGAGCGGCCCGCCGTGGGGTTCACCGCGCTCACCGCCGGGCCGCACGACCTGGTCGCCCAGGTCCGCACCCGGGACGACGCGGCGCTCGCGGCCGAGGTGGACCACATCCGCTCGGTCCCCGGGGTGGAGGCGACCGAGGTGTTCCGCACCGTCGCCACCGTCCGGGACGCGCACGCCGTGGTCCGGACCCTGGACCGGATCACCCTGGACGACATCGACTGGCGGCTGCTGCAGGAGCTGCAGCGCGACGGCCGGGCGCCCTACACCCGGCTCGCCGACATCATCGGGCTCTCGCAGGCCGCCACGCGCGCCCGCGTCGTCCGGCTGATGCGCTCCGGTGTCATCCAGGTCACCGGCCTGGCCGATCCGCTCGCGCTCGGCGCCGCCGAACTGGGCGGCTTCGGGCTGGTGGTGACCGGGCCGCTGCGCCGGGTCGCCGAGGCGGTCGCCCAGCAGGAGGGCGTGCGGTACCTGGCCACCGGGTTCGGCCGCTACGACGTCGTCGGCCAGGCCGAGGCGTCGACGCGGGCCGAGCTGGTCGAGGTCCTGGACGCCGTCCGCGCCGTTCCGGGCGTGACGGTCCGGGAGTCCTGGCACCACCTGGACGTGGTCAAGGAGTCCTACGCCGTCGAGCTGCCGGACAAGCCGCCGAACGGCACGGGCCCCGCCTGAGCCGTCCGGGGGCACCCGCTCCGTCCCGCACGCCGTGAGGGACACACCGTTCCGTCCCGGACCCCGTCCGGGACGGCTCGTCCACCCGCGCGCCCGGCCCGTCAGTCGCGCTGGAGGGAGGCCTCCTCCAGGTCGAGCTCGTGCAGGATCTGGGCCAGCACCGCGTCGTCCAGCCGCCGCTCGTCGCGCATCCGGATGAACGTGCCGCGCTCGGCCGCGAGCATCTCCCGCCGCAGCCGCCGGTAGGTCACGCTGGGGACCTCCGCGCCGCCCTGCCCCGTCCCGCCGCCGAGCCGCTCCCAGGCCCGCAGCTGCCGCTGCTCGGCCATGTGCCGCAGCCGCTCGACCACGTCCGGGTCGAGGTCCTCGGTCGCGGCCAGCTCGTCCAGCCGGCTGAT
>NZ_JBFAOF010000701.1:0-3941 GCF_040675125.1 Spirillospora sp. NPDC049652
GTCTACCCGCGCGTGATGAAGAAGACCGTGGACGTCCACGTGTTGGCCGCGTCAGCGGTGTCGGCGGGGCCGGTGGTCCTGGCGGCGGCCATGGTGCCGTTGGCGGTGCTAGTGGCGTTGGGGGCGGCGGCGGGGTTGACGGCCTCGGCACGGGTGTCGGCGGCGCTGGCAGCATCGGCGTGGCGGGCGGTGCTGGCGGCGTCGCCGTTGGCCTCGGCGGCAGTGTTGGCGGCGTCGGCGCGGGCGGTGTCCGCCGCGTCGGCCGTGTTGGCGACCTCGGAGCGGGCGGCGGCGCTGGCGGTGTCGGCGGCCTTCGTGGCCTTGACGGCGCGGACGGGGCTAGTGGCGCCGGGGGTGTTGGGGGTGTTGGGGGCGCTGGCGGCCGCGTCGACAGTGTTGGCGGCCTCGGGACGAGCGTCCGCGGAGCGGGTCGTGTCGGCGCGGGTGGTCTCGGCGGCCTCGGCACGGGGAGCCGTGTCGGCCGTGTCGGCCGCGTCGGCCGCGTCGGCCGCGTCGACAGGGTTGGCGGCATCCGGGCGGGCGGCGGCGGGGCGGCTCGTGTCGGCGCGGGTGGTCTCGGCGGCCTCGGCACGGGCGGCGGTGTCGGCCACGTTGGGGGTGTTGGCCTGGTTGGGGGTGTTGGCCTGGTTGGGGGTGTTGGCCGGGTTGGTGGGGTGGGTCATTGGGCGGTTAGGGTTTTTAGCCATTTGGTTTGGAGGACGCCGGGGCGGTTGGGGGCTATTAGGCGGCAGGGGTAGCCGTGGTCCAGGGCCAGGGGTTTGCCGTTCAGGGAGAGGGCCAGGAGGGTGTCGGGGTCTTGCCAGTGCCTCGGGTCCACTTCGGAGGTTCGGTAGGCGCCGCCGGATTGCAGGGATTCGGCGTGCACGCGGGCGTCGTCGGGGGTGTCGGCCAGGGCCAGGACGTCGCGTAGGCGGACGCCGGTCCAGGTGCCGGACGCCGACCAGCCTTCGACACACGCGATCGGTAGGCGGACGGTGTGTTGGGGCATGGCTTGCAGCTGGGCGAGGGAGAGTTCGCGCCGGACGCGTCCGGTGACGGTGAGGCGCCAGCCTGGGTCGCGTGCGGTTCCGGTGACGCCGGCTGCTGCGGCCGTGCGGTTCACGGGGAGGCCCTGCGGGCCGACGCCCGGACGGCGGGGAGCCAGCAACGCGATGCGTGCCAGGGGTGAGACCGTCTCGCCGACGGTGAAGAGGGTCACCGCGCCCGACGCGCCGAGGACTGAGAGGAGGAAGGAGCGGCGGTCGAGGCCGTCGTCGGGTTTGCGCATCACGGTCCGGCGGGTCTTGGCCCACTCGTTCGCGATGTGGATGATCAGCGCCCCGATGACGACGTAGGCGGTCCAGTAGTGGGCGACCGTGAAGAAGAACGGGAACGGGTACCAGTAGGAGATGTTCAGGACGCCTGTGACCAGCTGGAACAACGCTCCGCCGACCAGGAGGAGGATGACGGCGCGTTCTAGTGCGTGGGCGGCCGAGCGGAACGGGGGCCACTGGAGGAGTTTCGGGTAGACCGTCCAGAGTTTGGCCAGCAGGAGCGGGACCGTCGCCAGGCCGCCGATGACGTGCACGCCCTGCGTGACGCGGTACAGGTTCACCGGCCTGGACGGCCAGTGCAGCCAGTCCGGCGGGTGCTGCATGAAGTGGCTGATCAAGCCGGTGACGAACGCCGTGCCGAACGAGACGCCGAGCGCCATGCCCAGCCATGCCGCGATCCGCTCATCGTGGTAGCGGCTGCTGAACCGTCCTCGGAGGTCGGCGAGGAGGCGTTCCGCCTGTGGGACGGATGTCATGGGGTGAGGGCGACGAAGCATCGGGCCGCCTCTTCCCAGCGTTCGGTCACGGTCAGGCCGCTTTCCGGAAGGTCGTCGGCGGCCACCTGGGCCCACGGGAACCAGGGGCCGACGCTCGTGCCGCTGCGCAGGCGGACACGTTCGCGTCGGGAGGTGGTTCCGGGGGCGTTGACCTCGGCGAGGATCCTGCCGCCGGGGGTGAGGAGCAGGGCGAGGCGGCGGAGCAGGGTGGCCGGGTCGCCGCCGATGCCGATGTTGCCGTCCGCGAGCAGGATCGTCCGCCAGAGGCCCGCGCCGGGGATCTGCTCGAACACGTCCCCGATCAGTGCCGGGGCTCCCGCGGCGACGGTCATCGCGACGGCGGTCGGCGCGTTGTCGATGCCGACGGCGAGGACTCCGCGTGCGGTGAGCGCGACGGTCAGCCTGCCGGGCCCCGAGCCGACGTCGAGGACGGGGCCTTCGGAGCGGGAGAGCAGGCCCTCGTCACCGGGGCGCAGGCGCAGCCAGTCCCTCACCGGCAGCGGACGCCGGGCGCCTGTCGGGTCCTCGATCTGGACGAGCGTGGACGTCCGTTCGTCCAGGGCTCGTTCGTAGAGCTCACCGATCACCGATGGCCGCCGTTTCGAGGACCGGAGTGGGGGCCTTGGTGAGGGTGCGATAGGTGGCGGCGAAGCGGGTGGCCGGGGCCTGGGCGGCGACTGTCGCGGCGTCGTCGTGGGTGTCCACGTCGGTGAGTTCGGGGAGGTGGGCGACGGTCAGGACGGCTTCGGCGAGGCGGCAGAGCAGGAAGTGGCCGGTGTCCGGGCGCGACATGGGGACGCCGCGGAGGAGGGCCGGGTCCGGGGTGCGGAGGCCGAGGAGCCAGAAGCCGCCGTCGGCGGCCCGGCCGAAGGACGCGTCGTGGCTGGTCAGGGCGGTGATGGCGGCGGTCAGCAGGGATGGGGTCAGCTGCGGGGTGTCCATGCCGACCAGGAGCAGCGGACGGCCCTGGTAGGCGTCGTCGAAGGCGTTGGCCAGCCGGTCGTCCAGCCCGTCCCCGCGTTGGGGAAGGACGTCGAAGCCGTCCGGGAGCCACGGGCCGGGCGAGCCGGCGAGAGCCAGGACGCGGCGGACGGCCGGGGTCTCGGACACGGCCTGGAGGGTGTCCCTCAGCGCGGCCTCGGCCAGGGCGGCGGCCTCGCGCGGGGCGAACGGCGGGGTCAGGCGCGTCTTGACGCGGCCCGGCAGGGGCTCCTTCGCGATCACGATCAGGTCCGCGGAGGGCGGCCGCGGGCGGTCCGGGCGTCCGAGGGAGGCGGTGGTCTCGTTCATGCCGCACCGACCGTGGCCAGGACGTGGCGCATGTCGTGGACGGCCCGGATCGTTCCGCGGACGCTGCCGGTGACCTTGGAGCGGCCCGTCCTCGGGCGGTAGGGGACGTCCAGTTCGGTGATGCGCCAGTTCGCGCGGGCGGCCTTGAGGACCATCTCCAGCGGGTAGCCGAAGCGGCGGTCGGCCAGGGCGAGCGCGAGCAGGTCGGCGCGGCGGGCGGCGCGCATGGGGCCCAGGTCGTGCAGGGACGTGCGGGCGCGGCGGTTCAGCTCGCGGGCGAGGACCCGGTTGGCGACGCGTGCGTGCGGCGGCCAGGAGCGCCATTCGGTCGGGCGGCGGCGGCCCAGGACGAGCGTCGGCCGGGACACGGGGCCGCTCGCGGAGGCGGCGGTGCTGGAAGGGAGGGCGGTGACCAGGAGGGGGAGGTCCCGCGGGTCCAGGGAGGCGTCGGCGTCCATGAAGCAGACGGTCTCGGCGGTGGCGGCGAGGAGGCCGGTGTGGCAGGCCTCGCCGAAGCCGCGCCGGGGGGCGTGGACGACCCGCGCGCCGTGCCGGGCGGCGATCTCGGCGGACGCGTCGGTCGAGCCGTTGTCCACCACGATCGGGACGTATCCGGACGGCATGCGGTCCAGGACCCAGGGCAGGGCGTCCGCCTCGTTCAGGCAGGGCAGGACCACGTCTACGGGCGTCATACGGTCACCGCCGCGAACTCGGCCATGCCGTCCTCGAAGGCGACGTCCGCCGTGAAGCCGAGGTCGGCGGCGGCGCGCTGGGGGCTGGCGACGATGTGGCGGACGTCGCCCAGCCGGTAGGCCCCGGT
>NZ_JBFAOF010000702.1:0-3937 GCF_040675125.1 Spirillospora sp. NPDC049652
GGCGAGCTGGTGCCGGCCGGGGAGCTGCGGCGCCGCACTGCCCGACGACATGGTGCTGGGCTTCTGCGGGATGCTGCTGGGCGCCGGCGGCGAGAGCACCGACAAGGGCATGCGGTCGCTGCTGGCGAACCTGCTGAACCGGCCGGAGGCGCTCGCCGCGATGCGCGCCGCCCCCGAGGGGCTGGCCGCGGCGTGGGTGGAGACGCTGCGCCGGGACCCGCCGGTGCAGGTGGTGCTGCGGCAGACCGCGGAGGCGGTGGACCTGCCGTCCGGGCGGGTGCCGGGCGGCGCGACCGTGGCGTGCCTGGTCGGCGCGGCGGGCCGCGACCCCCAGCGGTTCACCGACCCGGACCGGTTCGACCCGTCGCGCCTCGCCGACGACCCGGACCGGCAGTTCACGGCGGCGGCCGGGCACCTGGCGTTCGGCGCGGGCCGCCACTTCTGCCTGGGCTCTCAGCTGGCGCGCGCCGAGGCCGAGATCGGCATCCGGTCGCTGCTGGCGGCGTTCCCGCACATGCGCTGGGCGGACGGCTTCCGTCCCCGGTACGGCGGCCTGCTCACCCGCGCCCCCGAGAGGCTGATGGTCGCCCTGCGCTGACCCGGCGGGCGTTACACCGCTGCGACATGCCGGTGACCAGGGTATACGGCCCTGACACCGAAGGCGGGACGGGACGCTTCGAAGTTCGGCGAAACGTCCGCGGGCGAGCATGGGCCCATGAGCTCCCCCACTGAGATCCACCAGGAGGCGCTGCCCGCCGCCGGCGTGGCGCGGCGGCGCGCGGCGCTGGCCGTGGTCTGCGCCGGGATGTTCCTGGTGCTGCTGGACGTCACGATCGTCAACGTCACGCTGCCGGGCATCAGCCGCGCGCTCGGCACCGGCCTGGCCGGGATGCAGGGCGTGGTCGACGGGTACGCGGTGGCGATCGCGGGCCTGCTGGTGGGCGGTGGCGCGCTCGGCGACCGGCTCGGGCACCGGCGGATGCTGGTGGCCGGGCTGGTGCTGTTCGGCGCGGCGTCGCTCGCGTGCGGGCTGGCGGCCGGGCCGGGGCAGCTGATCGCGGCGCGGGCGGCGCAGGGCGCGGGTGCGGCGCTGCTGCTGCCGGGCAGCCTGGCGGCCGTCACCCGGATGTTCCCGGACCCGGCCGAGCAGGCGCGGGCGCTCGGGGCGTGGGCCGCGGTGTCCTCGACGGCGCTGCCCGCCGGTCCGCTGCTCGGCGGTGTCCTGGTGGACGGTCCGGGCTGGCGTTGGATCTTCCTGCTGAACGTGCCGATCGTCGTGGCGGCGGTCGTGGGCGTCCTGCTGCTGGTCTCGCCCGACCCGTCCGGCGGACGGTCCGGCGGGTCGCGGCGCGGGCGTCTGGACGTGGGCGGGCTGCTGCTCGCGCCGGTCACGCTCGGGGCGCTGGTGTGGGCGGTGATCCAGCTCGGGCACGGCGACCGTGCGGGCGCGCTGGCCGCAGCGGGCGCGACGCTCGCCGGTGCGGTGGCGCTGGTGCTGGTGGAGCGGCGGGCGGCGTGTCCGCTGTTCCCGTCCGGGCTGGTGCGGGCCCCGGCGTTCCTCGGCGCGAACGGGGCGTCGCTGGTGATGAACCTGGTCACCAACGGGACGCTGTTCGTGGTGACGCTGTGGCTCCAGCAGGTGCAGGGCAGGTCGGCGCTGGTCGCGGGGATGATGCTGTTGCCGATGGCGGTTCCGCTGGTGCTGCTGGCTCCGCTGAGCGGCATGCTGAACGCGCGGTTCGGCCCCCGGCCGCCCGTCCGCGCGGGGATCGTGGTCGCGTTGTGCGGGACGCCCGCGCTGCTGTTCGCCGGTCCGCACTCCTCGTACGCGGTGCTGGTGCCGACGCTGCTGCTGATCGGGATCGGGGACGGGCTGATCACGGCGTCGGCGGTGTCGGCGGCGATGCGGACGGCGCCGTCCGGGCTCGCCGGGCTGGCGGGCGGGTTCAACAACACCGCGCGGCAGGTCGGCACGGCGCTCGGGGCGGCGGTGTTCGGCTCGGTCGCCGGGTCGCCGCTGCACGGGACGGCGTTCGCGAGCGGCCTGCACGTGCTGGCATGGGTCAGTGCGGCGCTGTGGCTGGCGGCCCTCGCGGGGACGGCGCTCATCCGCCTCTGAAGGCCCGAACGACAACCTGCGGAACGGGCTCACCAACCACCTTACGGTGACGGAAACAGGTCAGCCGTTATTCGGTGAATGCGGGTGGTGCGACGAGGTGATTGACATTCTCGGCGTCCGCCGCGTCCGCTCTGCGTGAGCGCGCCAGCAGCGCGCTGTTCCGCGTCTTTCCGCAGCTACACCGGTCCGTCCGACAGTGCGGTGGTCTTCTGGCCACCGCACTTGCGTGTTCTCGGGTCCTGAAATTCGGTGGTGCCGCGTCCTCTGACTCGTCCCTCGACTCCGGCTGATACCTCGGTGAAACCGCCTGCCGGATAGAACGGGGCCGCCAGGCAATTCCAGCGGACGAAAGGGTCGGAACGATGGCGGTTAAGGCTGGACGCGCGGGGAGGACGGTGGCTCTGCTCTCCGCCGGTCTCGCCGTGCTCGGGCTGTCGATGAGCGCTTGCGGCTCGTCCGGCGGCGACGGCAAGACGAAGGGCGTCGCGGAGGTGACGACCGGCGGGTCCTCGGCACCCGCGCAGGGCGGCGGGGGCGGAGGCGGACGGCCGAGCGACCAGCAAGTCTACGCCGGGCTGCTCAAGTACTCCAAGTGCATGCGCTCGCACGGCGTGAGCAACTTCCCCGACCCGGTGCTCGGCAAGGGTCTCCAGGTGGACGGCAACGCCGTCGGCGGTGACACGGCGACGTACAGGTCGGCCGACGGAGCGTGCAAGTCGCTGCTGCCCGCGGGCGGCGGCGACCATCCGGCGGAGGACCGCGCCATGGGGCTGAAGCACTCGCAGTGCATGCGCGCGCACGGCGTCCCGAAGTTCCCCGACCCCAACCCGAACGGCGGCGCGAACCTGGACGGCGACAAGATCGGCATGACTCCGGACAACCCCGTCTTCCAGGCCGCGGAGAAGGCGTGCGCGAAGTTCGCGGGCGGCAACGCCCAGGGAGGCGCCGGCTGACCGACCTCCCTTGCTCCCCGCTCTAGGTCCCCCCGCCCGGAGGTCGTTTCATGCTCCCCCCGCCGGACGGCGTGCGCTCTGAGGGCGCCGCCGTCGAACCCCCGCCCCCTCCTTCTCCGCACAACGCTCCCCCGCACAACGCTCCCCCGCACGAAAGCCCCTCGCCCGACGACGGAACCGCGACTTTCGCGCCAGGTGACGGCGAACCTCCCGTCCCTTCCGCGCAGGCCGGTCCGCGGCCGCCGCGTCCGGGTTGGATGGTGTGGCGCTCCCCGGACGGCCAGCCTCCCTGGGCGCGTCCCGCGCTGCTGGCGATCGCGGCGGTTTCCGCGCTGCTGTTCTCGTGGAACCTGCGTCACGCCGGTTACGCGCCGCTGTACAGCGTCGTCGCCAAGAGCATGTCGACCGGCTGGAAGGCGTTCTTGTTCGGCGCCGTCGATCCCGCCGCCACCTCGACGGTGGACAAGCTTCCCGGGTCCTTCATGCCGCAGGCGCTGGCGGTGCGCGTCCTCGGTTTCCACGAGTGGTCGCTCGCGCTGCCGCAGGTGGTCGAGGGCGTCGTGGCGGTGCTGGTCCTGTACCGGGTCGTCCGACGCTGGCGGGGTCCGGCCGCCGGGCTGGCCGCCGCGGCGGTGTTCGGGCTGACGCCGCTGGTGGCGTCGGTGTTCGGCCACTCCATGGAGGACGGCGCGCTCACGATGTGCCTGGTGCTGGCCGCCGACGCGGGCCAGCGGGCGGTGGGTTCGGGCAGGCTGAGGCCGCTGCTCGCCGCCGCCGTCTGGGTGGGTGTCGGCTTCCAGTGCAAGATGTTGCAGGCGTGGCTGGCCGTCCCGGCGCTCGCCGTGGCGTACCTGGTGGTCGCGCC